>JAFGET010000032.1 GCA_016931435.1 Candidatus Omnitrophota bacterium | reverse complement strand
TTTACGAAGTGCCGCTATATTAACGGATAATCTATGATTAACATCAATAATGTCAGGACATATTCGGTAAAAGCGCGTTTTAGCAAGGTAAAGGCAGGCGATTTTGCCAAGGCCCCGGCAAAAGGAGCCAGCTTCAAGGATTTTTATTCCTCTTTACCCGCTATATTGAAGGCCGCGGATTTAGGCGCGGTAGTGGAAGCGGTAGTTGCGGCGCGTAAAAAGAAAAAGGCCGTGATCTTGATGATGGGCGCCCATGTCATTAAATGCGGATTGAACCCCGTTTTGATAGAGCTTATAAAGAAAAAGGTCGTTACCTTTGTTTGTTTAAACGGGGCGGGAATAATCCATGATTTTGAGATCGCTTTTTTAGGCAAGACTTCCGAAGATGTGGCAGCGAACTTGAAAAACGGAAAATTCGGCATGGGCACAGAGACCGCGGAATTTTTGAATAATGCTGTTTCCCAAGGCGTTTCAGAAGGCCTGGGATTGGGTTATTGCGTAGCCAGAAAAATAAACGATTCCCGCCTTCCTCATAAAAATTTAAGCCTTCTTTATCAGGCTTACAAAAATAAGGTTCCCGTAAGCGTCTTTGTAGCTACCGGAACCGATATCATCCATCAGCATCCTTCTTTTGACGCGGCTTCCACAGGCGAGGCATCTTTGCGGGATTTCCATTTGTTGACAGAGCATATTCTCGCTTTAAATAACGGAGGCGTTCTTTTGAATTTCGGCTCTGCGGTGATATTGCCTGAAGTATTCCTGAAGGCCTTGAACCTATCCCGTAATTTAGGCAATAAGGTCAGGGATTTTACGACCGCCAACTTCGATATGCTTTATCATTACCGCCCGGCGCAGAATATCGTATCGCGGCCGGTATTGAGCGGGGGGCGTGGTTATTATATTATCGGCCATCACGAGATCATGATCCCTTTATTGGCACAGGCAATCTGCGAAAGAATATGAAAGAACTCAAGGCGACCATACAAAAGTTTCCCAAGGCAAAAATACTGGTAGTAGGAGACCTGATACTCGATGAATATATATTCGGCAGCGTAGAAAGGATTTCACCCGAAGCGCCCGTGCCGGTGCTTTGGGCGAATAAAAAAGATTATGTCCCCGGAGGCGCGGCCAACGTAGGCAATAATATCCGCGCCCTAGGCACGCAGGTCTGCCTGGCGGGAGTCACCGGAAAAGACAGGAATAACGATATTTTATTCTCACAATTAAGAAAAAGGGGGATAAGCACCCAGGGCATAATTGTGGTGCCTAAAAGGCATACTACCGTCAAGACCCGTATTATTGCCGGGCACCAGCAGGTGGTCCGGGTAGACTGGGAACACACGGAGCCGCTTTCCGCACAGTCTAATAGGAAGATACTAAGTTTTATAAAAAAAAATATCCGCGCTTTTGATGCCATTATCATTGAAGATTACGGGAAAGGCGTTATCAACGCGCATTTATTGGATGAGCTTGTAGGGCTCGCCCATGCTTATAAAAAGATCATTAATGTCGACCCTAAAGAGGAACATTTTCTTTATTATAGAGGGGCTACATGTATAACTCCTAACCGTAAAGAGCTGGAGAACGCGATCAGGAATTTAAAGATCAAGGATACCGAGAACCGTTTTAAACTGAATAACGATTGCTTGAAGACGGAAAAAGACATAGATTCAGCAGCAAGGCAGATTTTGGAATACCTGGATTTGGATTCGATACTGGTCACTTTGGGTGAATGCGGCATGCAGCTTTTTGAAAAAAACGGGCGCATCACGCATATACCTACTGCCGCCCAGGAAGTATTCGATGTCTCAGGCGCAGGAGATACGGTAATTTCCTGTTTTACCCTGGCGCTTGCCTGCGGCGCAGATAAATTACAAGCTGCCAAGATCGCAAATTTAGCCGCCGGTCTGGTGGTAAGCAAGGTAGGCACGGCTGTTACTAGCAGAAAAGAATTATTGGAAAAGTTAAGAAATATAGCATAACCTTACGTAACTTTATTTAACCTAAAATTATATGGATGTTATCGGAGTAATCCCGGCCAGGTATGAATCTACCAGGCTCCCCGGCAAGGTCCTGGTAAATATATTAGGCAAACCTATGGTCCAGCATGTCTGGGAGCGTGCCAGGCGGGCTTCCCTTCTGGATGATTTGATCATTGCCTGCGACGATGACCTGGTAGCCGAGGCAGCCAAAGGTTTTGGCGCTAAAGTTGTTATGACCGCCAAGGAACACCAAACAGGCAGCGACAGGATATGCGAAGCCGTAAATCCTATCGACACAAAGATTGTCATAAATATACAGGGTGATGAGCCGCTTATCCATCCTTCCATGATCGACGCGGTGGCTCAGGCGCTTTTAGATGACCCTAAGCTTTCTGTCTCGACAATAATGAAGAAGATAGATGATCCCCGGGACATAGATGACCCGAATATAGTCAAGGTAGTAGTGGACAAGGACAATTTTGCTTTATATTTTTCCCGCTCCAGGATCCCTTTTCAGGCGAAGAATGCCCTGGATACATCGCCGGTTTATTATAGACATATCGGTTTATACGGATACAGTAAGGATTTCCTTTTTGTCTACAAGAACCTTCCGCCTTCAAGGCTTGAGAAGGTCGAGCGTCTGGAGCAGTTGCGCATATTAGAAGAGGGCTTGCGCATAAAAGTGGCGCAAACGAACCATAAGACTATTAGCGTAGATACGCCCGAAGACCTGGAGCGG
>JAFGET010000031.1 GCA_016931435.1 Candidatus Omnitrophota bacterium | reverse complement strand
ATAAGCCCCCTGGCTTCCTCTATATTCAAAGTGGAAATAAACGAGTGCTCGTCTTGCGGGTTGCGCATGATCCCGCGCACATTGGTAAGCAATACCAATTTCTCCGCGCTCAATCCAGAAGCGATATGCGCTGCCACCTCATCCGCGTTGACATTATAAATCTTGCGGTCGCTTCCTGAGCCTAAAGGCAATATTACGAGAATGCGGTTATTTTTAAGTTCCTTCAATAAATAATCCGCATTGACCCCGGTAACCTGGCCCACCAATCCCAGGTCTACCTTTGATTTTTTCTTTTTTACCCGGACTATAGACCTATCCTTGCCGTTTAAACCGGCGGCTTTTGCGCCCTGGCGGGTAAATTCATCTACGATAAGGTCGTTTATGCTCTTTAACTCTTTTTCGACTATTTTCAACGTGACCTTATCGGTCACGCGCATGCCGTTTATAAACTCGGTCTTGCCTCCTGCCTGGCGTATGCTTGCGCTGATATGCGGGCCGCCTCCATGCACCAAAACGGGCCTTAAACCCATAAAGCTTAAAAAAACGATATCTTCCAATACCGCTTTTCTGACCTTTTCGTCGCTTAAAATACTGCCGCCGTATTTTATGACGATCACCTTATTATGGAATTTCTTTATATAAGGCAGCGCCTCGATCAATACCCTGGCTTTTTTAATCGCTTCTTCCATAAATGAGGCCATAACTTACGGAACGAACGCAGTGAGTGAACGTAAGTTGTTAGGCCGAATTTGAGCACCTGATGCTTTTGTTTAGCGAAATCCCGCTTTAGCGGGAATACATTACCTGCGAGAAAACCTGAACAAGGTTTTCGAGCGCTTAGGTAATGTACTATCTTACCAGCCATAACTTACGGAGTCCGAAGCAGCACCCGGCCTTATAGGATGCGCCATGCACCCTGGCTTATCGGAAAGCCAGGTGTCCCACTTTTTGTGGGATGTACCGCTTTCTGCGGTAACGTAAGTTGTTAGGCCGAATTTGAGCACCTGATGCTTTTGTTTAGCGAAATCCCGCTTTAGCGGGAATAAATTACCTGCGAGAAAACCTGAACAAGGTTTTCGAGCGCTACGCGAGGAGATAAGTTGACTACACCTCTAAAACAATCGACCATAGACTCACAATCAACCCTAAACCACGCCAGCCGTAGGCTGGTCCCTACCCGTCCGGCAGGTGGGCGCCTGCGGCGGGAACTATGAACCATCAACTATACTCAGCATTGATCCGGACGTATTCCGGAGTCAGGTCAGAAGTATATGATAAGGCCTCTGCCCCGCCTGTATTAAGAGATATATTCACGCGGATATACTTTTTATCTAAAGGGCTGACCCTGATGCGGATGTCTTTTTCTTTTACCTCTATGCCGCTTGAGCCGATAGCCGCGGCGATCCTTCCGAAATTAGGGTTTTCTCCAAACATTGCCGCCTTAAAAAGGTTTGAATTAGCTACTGCCAAAGCAGCCTTTTTTGCCTGAATGCGGCCCCTCGCCTTTTCCACTCTGATCTCGATGAATTTTGTGGCGCCCTCGGCATCCTTGACAATGGATTTAGCTAATTCCAAGCACACTTTATCAAGTGCTTTTTGAAATAAGATCATTTCTTTCCCTTTATCTATAAGCTTATTTTTACTTACGCCGTTAGCCATCAAAACAACCATATCATTCGTGCTCATGCAGCCGTCAACGGTAATAGAATTAAAAGAATTTTCCACGCTTACGCTCAAGGCCCTGTTTAAAGCAGCCTGACTGACGGCGGCGTCCGTAAAAATAAACGCGAGCATGGTCGCATGACGGCTAAGACAAGGAGCGATCATCCCCGCCCCTTTAGAAACCCCGCATATGGTAACCGGGCGGCCTTTTATATTAAATTTTACGCTGAATTCCTTGGTAAAATTATCCGTTGTCAATATTGCCTTTTTCGCCTTATTTATCCCCGATAACGTCAAACCGTTCACCAATTGAGGGATCGAGGCGGTGATCTTAGAAACAGGCAGCCTCCTGCCGATAATTCCGGTCGAAGAGACTAAAACGCTTTTCTTATGCGACTTAAGTGCCTCTGCTGTCTTTTGAGCGACCAATTCTGCGTCCCTTAAACCGGCCTCCCCGTTAAAGCAATTAGCATTGCCGCTATTTACGATTACCGCGCGAAAAATACTTGATTCTTTAAGATAACGCCTTGATAAGACAATAGGGGCGGCTTGCAACTTATTGGATGTAAACTGGCAGGATACCTTTGCGGATACTTCCGAAACAAATAAAGCCAGATCTAATTTACCGGACCTTTTTATCCCGCAGGCTAATCCGTTTGCCTTAAAGCCTTGCGGCAAAACAGCTTTTTTAAAAAACCTCAAATTATATCTCCTTCTGGCAAATAACGCTTTTTTCTATATTAGGATAAAATTGCTTATTCGTCAAGCATTTTATCGTCGGAAAGACAAATAAAAAATCCGCCAAAACGCAATAAGGCGGACCTTTTTTACTAAAAGGGATTATTCTTTCTTTAGCTGTTTATGGGTCTTTAAGGCGGTCTCAAGCAATAGTAGTCCTTCCGTAAAATTCTTTCCCTTATAGAATACTCCCGATATGCCGTAATCATTAGCCTGGCGTATCCTTTGGTCCTGCACATACGCGCTGATAATGATGACCGGCAGGTCTTTGTTGAACTTCCTGATCTCCTTGATCGTCTCAAGCCCGTCCATTACAGGCATGTTCAAATCCAGGAATATAATATCCGGGGGGTTCTCTTTAGCCTGCTTCACCGCGCTTTCGCCGTCATAAGCGACATTGACCGAGTACCCTTTTGAATTCAGCCAAAAAGCCATAGGTTGCGTGAAATCAGACTCGTCGTCGACTAAAAGTACGCTGATCGGTTTACTCTCCATGGAATATCTCCTTTAGTTTACGGGCAAAGCAAAAATAAATTTCGCACCTTCTCCTTTTCTGCTTTCTGCGCGGATAGTGCCTCCGTGTAGTTCCACTATTTCCTTAGCAATAGCCAAACCTATACCCGTGCCGCTTAAATCCGTAGCTATCCTATCGCCTACCTGATAAAACTTATCGAATATTTTCGCAAGGGCCTCTTCGGGTATCCCTATTCCGTTATCGCTGACACTGACCTCGATCACCCCCTGCTCTTTTTTTAAGGCAGGCTCAATACTGACATAACCGCCCGAAGGCGTAAATTTAATCGCGTTACCGAGAAGATTATTTAAAACCTGGTATATTTTTTCCGCGTCGGCGCTGACCGCAGGCAAATCGCCTTTGGATTCGACCCGGATATCGATAGATTTTGAATTAGCCCAAAGGCGCAAGCTCTCTACGCAATCATCGATAAGCTTGGTGATCATCAAAGGCTCCCGTTTCAAATCCATCCTGCCTGCTTCCAGTTTCGAAAGGTCCAGGAGATCGTCTATCAAATGGCTCAGTCTTTTTAAATTGCGTTGTGAGATACTCAAAAACTCTTCCTGGTCCCTGGAAATAGGGCCGGCGGTCTTACTCAAAATGAGAGAAATAGACTGTTCTATAGCTACCAAAGGAGTGCGTAACTCGTGTGAAACATGGGAAATAAAACTTGATTTTAACCTGTCTAATTCCTTTTGTTTGGTAATATCGCTTAAAACGGAAACCATGCCGATAGTCTTTCCGTTTTCATTTTCTATCACCGCGCTTGAGGCGCGCAACACCT
>JAFGET010000030.1 GCA_016931435.1 Candidatus Omnitrophota bacterium | reverse complement strand
CGATATCGCGCATAACCCGTCCGCGCCGGCGGCAACTACTTCTTTTGCGTTTGAAAGATTTATCCCTCCGATAGCTATGATCGGCAGCGAGACTTTTTTTCTTATTGCCTTAAGCAGCCCTACCCCCCTGCCCGGGCCCGCGTCGCTTTTAGTCTTGGTGGAAAAGATCGGGGATACCCCGATATAATCCGCTCCTTGTTTCTGCGCCAGGACAGCTTCTTTTTCGCTATGCACGGTAAGGCCGATGATCTTATTTTTCCCTAAGACCTTCCTTGCGACTTCATAAGGCATATCTTTGTTGCCCAAATGAACGCCGTCGGCATTGACGGCCAAGGCTATATCCAGCCGGTCGTTGATCAAAAACAACGCCTTCTTACAGATCTGCCTTATCTTAAGAGCCTCTCTATACATTTTTTTTGTGTCCGATCCTTTATCCCTGTATTGTATGATCTTTACGCCCGCTGCCAGGGCACTTTTGATGTCGCTTATGTCCCCCGCGCGGCTCAGGCGAGAATCGGTAATAAAATAATATCCTTTTAACATTCCATTACCCGCGCATCCGTTTATATTATAATCGATATCTTATACCGGCCAAGACAAATGCCTACTGCCCCATTATATCCTCGGCGATGATGTCGGGATGATGGTAGCGTTTCTTTCCTTGCGTTGATTTTTTATACTGGATAGCCTCGACCGGGCACCACTGCAGGCAGGCCATGCAATGCTGGCAATAATGCAGCCATTGAGGCTTACCCTTGACCATCTTAATATTTTCAACCGGGCATATTTTTTCACAGATCCCGCATTTAGTGCAGGTATCTTTTACCCAAAATCCTTCATCCGCGCGCGGGATCCTCCTTGAGCCTGCCTGATAAAGCAATTTATATAAAAGAAAGTTTATCAAAAAAGGCTTCTCCTCTATTATCCCGCGCTTGCGCTCCTTTATAAAACCCGCGATATCCCTTACTCTTTGTTTTTCTTCCCTGAACATCTTCTGCTGCCGCTCTTGGGGGATCGCCCCGTAAAGTGGAGTATAATTGCCCGGCATCAAGACCGAAAAACCAGCAGACAGTTCTAAATCCCGATTTTTAAGGATCCCCTGCGCCAGGGTGTGCGCCCTTCCGGGTAATCCTCCCAAAGTAGCTACGGAGAAAATATAGGAACGCGGCTCAAATATGAATTTCCTTAAAAATTCTGCTACGATAAGCGGAAGGCCGAACATATAGACCGGATAGACTATCCCTAATGCCTCATATTTCTCATCAAGAGGCAGAATCATAGCTTTTGTCATCGGCAGGACCTTCACCTCGCCAAGTTCATCCGCCAGATCCCTTGCTACCTTCAAAGAATTACCGGTTGCGGAAAAATAAAATAATACGGTTTTCATTATCAGTTCTCCTTTGCTAAGTGCTCCTTCAGAACAAGCCTAGCTAAAAGATAAGAAGTAGTGGATTCAGCCCCCTGATTAAGGTTGATGTGCCTCTCTCCTAAACCGTCATAGCATCCGCCTGTCGCCCTGTCATAAACCACCTGTTTTAAACTATTATCTCCCAAAAACCAGTTAAATGCTTCATGCATAAGTTTTTTATAAACGGCGTTCTTGGTTATTGAATAAGCTGTAGCTAAAGCAGAGGTCATTGCCGCCACATCTTCCGGCTGCTGGTCAAAAAAACGGCGCGTGCCGGTCTTATGATGCCAGCCGTCCTGGCCTATAGGAGTATATGTGCCGTTTACGAAAGTGTGCCCTATTAAAAAATCCAGCGTCTTGACGCTTATATCCAGGAATTCGCTGTTTCCGGTATGCTTATGGCCCAGGATCAAGGCTTCCGGCAAGACCGCGTTTGAATAGGTGAGATATATTTCAAACCATTGCCAATCGGGGGATGATACCCCTCTATATAAAGACATCAGCCTGTCGCAATGAGAGATCAACATCTGCGCAAGGTCTTGGCCTTCGACTCCCTTCATCTTCTCTATAAGCAGAGAGAATCCCTTCACGTAAAAAGCCGCTGACCTGGGAGACTCAAACATATTGTATTTTTCCATTATTTTCTTCAATAAAGAAAAGGCTTTATCCTTGATGCCTTGCGGCAAAGAACCGGTCATCGCGGATACCGCCAGAGCCCAAAAAGCCCTGCCGTTTGCGTCATCCAGGTTTTCCTTTTCGCTAAGCTCAAAATCTATTTTTCTATCGGATTTGACGTAATTATGAAACATGCCATTTTCATCCAGGACGTATTCAATAAAACGTAAATATACTTCTATGCGTTTAAGAAGGTCTTGCTTGTATTTATCCGGATACGGGACCTTAAGGGTTTTACCTGAATGCTCATAACAGAGGCAGGCTACGATCAAAGCGCGCGCGTTATCATCAAGGGTATAGCCGGAGGAGATATCCGGCAAAGACAACTTAGCAAACTGTATGATCCCGAAATCATCGGTCAGCCGGAACATATGGTTAAGATTGACCCGGGGGATCTTTTTATGCTCGCTTACCCCCGCGATTTCTGCCGAATACTTCGAGAACAATTTTGAATATTCAAGCGCTACGTTATCCCATGTCATATTGCGTGTCCTGAAATAAGCGTTCTTGCCAAGCTGCTCCCTCAAAACATGGTCTTTTAATAATTTCGTGATCGCCTGCGTATAAGAATCCGGATCCCTGAAATTGACCAAAAGCCCCGCTTCTTCGGTTATCAGCTCCTTTGCCTGCGCAAAAGGGGTGGAGATCACCGGCCGGCCGCAACCTAATGCGTAAGAAAGCGTGCCCGAGACAGCCTGATTCGGGTCAAGCGAAGTCGAAATATAGATATCCGCGGCTTTTAAAAACTGCAGGAGCTCATCCAAAGAAACATATTCATTATAAAAATTTACGTGCGATGAAAGGCCGAGCTCGTGGACTTTCTTGATCAGAGAATTGCGGTAACTTTCCCCTTCTTCTTTTAAGACGTTAGGATGGGTCACGCCTAAGACTATATACATGATATCCGGGTAGGACTTGATTATCTGCGGAAGGGCTTCTATGACATATTCGATCCCCTTGCCTTTACTTAAAAGGCCGAAGGTCAAAAGATTTACTTTCTTTGAAAAACCCAGGTTTGACTTATGCTTGGCGCTTGAAATATAAGGCACGG
>JAFGET010000029.1 GCA_016931435.1 Candidatus Omnitrophota bacterium | reverse complement strand
GTTTCCGCCCTGGATGCGCTCCTGCATAAATATGTTAAAATATCAAACTAACGTCTCTATCGCCGGTATTGTTTTTAAGATAAGAAGCGCCCGGCAAGCCCAGATTAACTGGTTTAAAAAACAATACCGCAGGTACCTGGCCGATGGAAAACCGGATATTGTTGTCTGCCTTCATTCCGGAGAATACGCGCCAGGCGTTTCTAAAAGAAAACCCATACTTACCCGTCCTTTCTGCCTTTACGCAGATCCTGATAGCAGCTGTAATTTCCGGGTTTATTCCAGGGAAAATTATATCCCTTTGGGAACCCTGATGCGCTATTTGGTCAGCCTTAACCTGTTTGAACGCAACGGATTTTTAATGCATTCCTGCGGTATGGTCTTAAAAGGCAACGCCTATGTTTTAGCCGGGCCTTCAGGCGCAGGCAAGACTACTTTAGCCAGGCTGATAAAGAGAGTTTCCGCTGTTTTAAGCGATGAGTCTACCGCCGTTTCCCTTAAAAATAAAAAATATTATGCTTATGCTACTCCTTTTTTCGGGGATTTCGGCAAGATCAGTTCTAATAGAAAAGCGCCGCTTAAAGCAATATTATTTTTGAAGCAGTCAAAAAGGTTTTGCCATCGCAGGTTAAGCAGGCCGGAAGCCAGCGTATCCTTGGTAAAAAATATTTTTCTTTCAAAAGCCGATCTGCGTTATAATATAAATAAGGTTTTACAAATTTCCGCTCAGGCAGCAGGCAGGATACCCTGCTATGAGCTGGAATTTTTACCCCATCAGAGCATATGGAAATACATAGAAAACAGGATATCCCCTGGCGCAAGATAGAAGAAAACGCCCTGGTAGTAAATCCCAAAACCAGCCTGATTTATCCCTTAAATCCCGTAGCCAGCCGTATCTGGGAGTTGTTAGACGGACAAAATAACTTAGGCCGGATAACCGGTATTATCCTAAAAGAATATGATATTGATAAAGATACCTTTAATAAGGATATGGAGAGTTTTATCCTGCAGTTAGAGGAAGCTGGCTTGATCGAAAAAAAATGAGCGTATTGCTGGATTCTATTTATGCGAAGGTTGAGGCCTTGAGGGTGCCTTTGCATATATTGCTGGAATTGACCCAAGCCTGTAATGAAAATTGCATCCATTGTTATATAAAAGGCGCCAAAGACAGGCTTAGCTTCTCCAAAGATAAAAAGGAGTTATCTTTAGGCCGGATCATCGGCTTATTGGATGAATTACAGAGAGAAGGGGCCTTAAACCTTACGCTTTCCGGCGGAGAGGCAATCTTGCGTAATGATTTTTTTGAAATAGCAAAGGCTGCCCGCCAGAGGAATTTCGCCCTGGCTTTATTTTCTAACGGACAGCTTATCGATAAAGAAAATGCTGACCGGCTCAAAGAAATAATGCCGGTGTGCGTATATTTCAGTGTCTATGGCAAAGATGCCTCAACGCACGATAGGATTACCCGGCTGGAGGGCTCTTTCAAAAAGCTTTTTTCTGCCATAGAGCTGCTTCGGCAAAGAGGGGTGAAGATAGGCTTAAAAACTGTGGTGATGAAGGAAAATTTCACGCAGTTAAAAGAGGTATTTGAATTGGGTAAATATTTCGGGGCAGAAGCGCATCAATTTACCGAGGAGATAACTACCAGGATCGACGGCACATGCCCCGGGCCCTGCCAGATCGACGGATGCTCGCTTTATGATTATTACAAAGGGGATATCCCGCAACCCCGTGAATATATTGAGGAATTGAAAAAAGAAGAGGCTTTGCGCAAGCCTCTTTGCGCGGCGGCTGCATCCGGGGCCTGTATTTCCGCTTACGGCGATGTCTATCCCTGCGCTGAATTGCGCGTACCATTAGGGAATGTAAAATACGCCTCATTCGCCGATATCTGGCGCAAAGAGGAAGGGTTCCTGGAGGAATTCCTGGAAACCAGGGAATACGGCGACCTGCCTGAATGCCGGCAGTGCGATTTAATTAGTTTCTGCCGCAGGTGCCCGGGAAGGGCTTTTTATGAAACAGGCGACTGGCGCGGTTGTTATGAGCACGCCCGCGAAAGGGCGCTTTTGAGTAAGAGGATAAATGAGGAGCTTGCATTTAGACGATAGCCATGTTAATAAAATATCAAAAATCAAATATCAAAATGACAATGCAAAATGAAAAACTAGAAAAAGAGCAATTTAAAGAAATAATTTTGGATTTTGGTATGTGATTTTGATTTTTGCATTTTGATTTTTGGATTAACTTATATTAACCGGAGGTTGAGATGAAAAAGAAAAAGTACGAAAAGCCCCAAGTGAAGGGCGAGAAGTTATTTGAGGTAGGGGCTAAAAGCTGCTGTAAGGGCGGAGGGGATTGCGATAAAACAATGCAGAGCAACCAAGGAAAAGGTTTTTCTACCCAAAATATCTCTTAACCATAACTTCTAAAGATATTCCAATATTTTGCCTTTGATTAATTCTTTTTTTTTCAAACCTTCCGCGCGATTACTAAAAGATACCGCAGTTAAATATAGCCGGGATGAGGAGGTAAGGTATTTTGTTGGCGAAGCCTCTTTGGGCCTGGATGATTTTGAAAAGTTTTTAGTTTCCGGGCCGATGAAGGCTTTGGGGTATATCCTGGATGTCGGCTGCGGCGCAGGAAGGGAATCTATGGCTTTAGCCAGGCTGGGATATCAAGTCAAGGCAATAGATATTTCTGCAAAGATGATAGAGGCTGCCAGCGGCCTGGCCGCAAAAGAAGGCCTAAGCATAGATTTTGAAACATTGAGCGCCACGCGATTAGATTATCGGGAGCAGTTTGATTATTGTTATTTTTCCGGCGGTGTCTATAGCAGTATCCCGGCCAAAGGATTAAGATTAGAGGCAATCCGCAGGGTGATGCGCTCGCTTAAGCCCCAAGGAAGCTTATACCTATCCATCGGTATCCGCAGAAAAAGGCATTTTTATTCCCCGGCAAATCTCGTTGATATCCTGCGTTCGGTCTTAAGATTTTTTCTGCGCGATAAGATCTTATCCGAACCGGGGGATGCTTTTATATCCGAGATCAGCCCTTTGAGTACCGGCAAGGAAAGAATTTTCCACCATTTTTTCTGTAGCTTTCAAGCCATAGAAAACGAACTGCGCGCTTCAGGGCTTGATTTAAAAGTATTACAACCGGGGTTATGGCAGTTGAATAAGCTGGTGGATAAGCAGTCTTTTCCTTTGAATGCCGGAAGGAATATCATCCTTTTGGAAAAAGCCAGGCAGGTCATCCAAGGATTTGACTCTGAAAAATTACCTTTTCTTGCCCTAAAAGGATTATATCTGGCATTTTCCGTCTATGAAGATCCCGGCTTCCGGCCGATGTCAGATATAGATCTTTTGATAAAAAAAGGAGACTTAGGAAAAGCAAGGCTTATCTTTGGCAGTTTGGGTTATTCGGATGTCTCAAGTTTATGGCGTAAAGATTCCGGCCTTGACGCTACTTTTGTAAATAAAGATAAGGTATATGTAGATATCCACTGGGACCTATGCCAGTATGAGCGTTTTAAAGGCATTATCGATCTTACGGATGAGTTTTGGGATAGGGCGATTGATTTTTCTTTAGGAGATTTATCCGTAAAGACCCTTTCGGCCGAAGACCATATTTTATATATTTGCCTGCACTATGTATTGTATGATTTTTTAAGCGGGCTAAAGCCGGTCTACGATATTTTCTATTTAGTTAAAGAAAAAAAGGTTGATTGGGAAAAAATTATTAGCCGCGCGCAAAAATACGGCATCAAAAGCATAGTTTATTACGGCCTTAAGAAAACGCAGGAGATCACCTTGCTTGAGTTGCCCGGATTCGTATTGGCTCAGCTTAAGCCAAAAATACCTAAAAGAATCATCCTGGATTATTTAGCCGCGCGCAATGACAGGAGTATTTTTAAGTATTTTTACCAGTCTTTAGTAATGGGAAGCTTCCGGGATTCACTACGGGTAGCTTTCAGGCTTTTGATGAGGGTGTTCAGCAGGCAAAGGCACGGTGAGGCGATCAGTTTCAGAGACACGATAAGAAGTATCAGGCTTTGAGTGGCTAGGCCGGGTTTTAAATGTTTTTTATAGTATCTGAACATGCTTTTGTGATGGCAGAATGCCTTAAAGATCTGATGATTATTTTTTGAATGAGTATGTATCAGCTTTGCCTTGGGTTCATAGTAGACCTTCCAGCCTTTTTGCTTTGCCCTCGCGCACCAGTCTAGATCCTCGCAGTACATAAAATAATCCTCATCCATCAAACCCACCTTTTGGATAGCTTCTTTTTTAAACATGATGTATGTACCGCATAACCAATCGACCCTTCGGATATTCTGATGATTCCAGCCGCTCATCAGGTAGCGTCGGCTGAAGCGGTTATGAGGAAATATCCTTGTCAGAAGAGAGGTGCGGTTAAAGATCCCGTTTAAATAAGCGGGGAACCTGCGGCAAGAGGGCTGGATGATATTTTGCTCATTTACAATTTGGCCGGCGCAGGCGCCTGCTTTTGGCCTTTCTTCAAGCAGCTTTATCAACGGTAGGATAGAGTTTTTAAGCAGGATGGTGTCATGGGTGAGCGTAAGGATATATTTTGAGCCAGAAGCCTTTATTCCCAGGTTCAATGCCTTAGTAAACCCGAGGTTTTTTTTGTTTTCAATCCATTTTACCTTGGGAAATTTGCTTTTTAACTCTTGCGATAATTCATTCCTGCTGTTATCGACTACAATCGTTTCAAAAGAGATTTTTGGCTCATATTGATAAAGCGAGGAGAGGCAATCGCAGAGCGAGGAAGTATCGTTGAAGCTAACAATAACTATGGAAAGTTTTAATTCTGTATTCACTTGAACCTTAGTT
>JAFGET010000028.1 GCA_016931435.1 Candidatus Omnitrophota bacterium | reverse complement strand
GAATATAATCTGGACTTGGTGCGTTTGATCGGAGCGGAAGCTGACGATAAGTCTCTTTGCATATCAACGGATGATAGTTTAACCGGCAGGTTTTTAAAAGAACACGGCGTAACGGCAGATAGTGATCCGGTAGCTTTACATGCCTGGACCAGCGACCCGCTAAAGCAATGGCCGAAAGAAAGATTTTTAGGGTTGGCTAAACTTATTTGTGCCGAAAAAAATATAAAGCTTATCCTTATAGGCGGGCGGGATTTTAAGGAAGAAAGCGAAAAATTGTTTAGCTCCTTAGGCAATTCGATCATCGACCTTACCGGGAAAACCAGCTTAAAGCAGCTGGCAGCTTTATTAAAGAGGTGCAAATTGCTTGTTTCCGCTGACAGCGGCCCCGTGCATCTTGCCTGTTGCGTGGGAACGCCTGTTATTGCAATTTTCAGGAATGATCTACCCGGCAAGACGCCAAAAAGATGGGGGCCGTATGGGCGCGGTGCTGTGGTTATTGAAAGAGGCGACCTGTCGGATATTTCCGTGGATGAAGTTTTTGCTAAGGTAAAAGAGAGGTTAAAGGAGGCGATATGAAATACGCCGTTATTTTAGCCGGTGGCATAGGCAGCCGGTTCTGGCCTTTAAGCAGAGAATCAGAACCAAAGCAGTTTTTAAACATCTGCTCAAAAAGGCCGATGATCGAGGAGGCCTTAAGGAGGGTGACAAGGCTTGTAAATAGTAGGAATATCTATCTGGCTACAAATTCTGCGCATTACCCCAGGATCAGAAAATACCTCAAAAAATTCAAGGTTCCCGCTTCCAATATTTTACTCGAGCCTTATTCCAAAAATACCTTTGCCCCCATTGCTTTTTTGTCAAAAAAGATCATCGCCGGAGACAAAGAGGCGGTCTGCGCGGTCTTACCGTGCGATCATTATGTGAGGGATTGCTCAAGATTCCTCAGCGTCATTAAGCAGGCAATGGAAGTCGCGGCAACCGGTTATATCGTTACCTTAGGTATACGCCCAAGCAGGCCAGAGACCGGTTACGGCTACATCAAGATCAAGCCAAAAGCCTTACCCGCAAAGCAGTCAGTCAGCAGGAGGGTAAAAGCTTATGGAGTGGACAGGTTCGTAGAAAAACCTGTTTTAGCTAAGGCAAAAAAATTTTTGAAAGACAGAAAGTATTTCTGGAATAGCGGTATTTTTGTCTTTAAGGCGCAAAAGATGCTTGATGAGGTCAAGAGATTACAGCTTAAGGCTTATCGCGATCTCTGTGATTGCGCAGAGATAAGAGAGGCCTGGAGTAAAATGCCTTCCATCTCAATTGATTACGCGGTCATGGAAAAAGCCAGAAGTGCGGCCTTGATCCCTTTAGATTGCGGATGGTCGGATCTAGGCAGCTGGCAGGCAGTAGAGGAGGTTTCAAAAAAAGACAGGCACGGTAATGTTTTGCGTGGCAATTGCCTGAATATCGGCTGTAAAAACAGCACTTTATGGTCCGGAGGCCGCCTGATCGCCGCCCTGGGATTAAATAATATTATTGTCGCAGAAGCCGGCCAGGCGCTTTTAGTCTGTTCCAAGGATAAGGCGCAGGATGTCAAAAAAATAGTCGGTATGCTAAAAGGAAAAAGATATAAGTGAAAAAGTTCATTTTTATCAATCCTTTCGGTATCGGTGACGTATTATTTACTACGCCTTTAGTAAGAGCCGTTAAAAAAAGATATCCGGATAGTTTCATCTGCTATTGGTGCAATGAGAGGGTTTCTCCCGTATTAGAGGCTAACCGCAATATTGATAAAATATACGCCTTATCCAGAGGAGACTTGAAAAAGATATTCAAGCGTTCGTTTTTTGAGGGGACGAATAAGGGCCTATCTTTGTTTTTCGCCCTTAAAAAAGGGCATTTTGATATTTCACTTGATTTTTCTCTTGATCACCGCTATAGTTTAATATCTAAATTTTTAGGGATACGAGAGCGTCTCGGCTATGATTATAAGGGCCGCGGCAGGTTTTTGACTAAAAAGATAGAAATATCCGGCTATAATCACAAACATATAGTCGATTATTACCTTGATCTTTTAGGTCTATTGGGCATTGAGGGCGATGATAAGAAGCTTGATTTAAGCCTCAAAGAGGGAGAAAGAGATAAGGCCAGGGAATACCTTAAAAACAGCGGTATTGATTTTAAAAAGCCCCTTGTCGGCATAGCTCCGGGAGCCGGTGAGAGCTGGGGGAAAGATGCCGGGATGAAGCGTTGGCCGGTAGATAAATTTCGCAGATTGGCCAAAGAGATAGCCGGCACTTTAGATTCAGAAGTTATTATTTTAGGAAGTACCTCTGAGCGTGATCTTGCCGGAGAAATAATCCGGGATATGCCCGGTAAATCCTTGGATCTAACGGGAAAAACAACCCTGACTGAGCTGATCGCTGTTATTGATAGCCTGGATCTTTTGATTACCAATGACGGAGGGCCGCTACATATCGGGGTGGCTTTAGGCAAAAAGACCGTTTCGTTCTTCGGGCCGGTAGACCCTTTGGTTTACGGGCCTTACCCGCCGGATGAAGAAAGCCACGCGGTTATGCGTAGCAGCTTGGATTGCAGCCCATGCTACCGGAATTTCCGCCTAGTAAAGTGCGACAGGGATAAAGAATGCCTGGAAAAAATAAAAGTCGAGGAAGCGTTAAGGGCAGCTAATAAATTATTATCTGAAAGGCAGGGAAATAAATGTCGTTGAAAATACCGGTTTTAGACCTTAAAAAGCAGATTTTTCCCATAAGAGAGGAGATCGACGCGGCAATCAAGCGCGTTATAGACAATACAAATTTTATCCTGGGCCAGCAGGTCTTTGATTTCGAGCAGCAGGTAAGCAGTTATTGCGGCGTAAAATATGCGATAGGCGTCTCAAACGGCACCGATGCCATCAAGCTGGCTTTATTGGCAACGGGTATTAAACCGGGCGATGGGGTAATATGCCCTGCCTTTACTTACTACGCTACTGCCGGGGCTATTGCCGCTATTGGGGCTGTCCCGGTTTTTTGTGATATCGACATGGATACCTATAATATTTCTTTGCCTTTTTTAGAGAAAGTCATCAAGGATAAGAAAAAGAGGTTTAAGATCAAGGCGGTTATCCCGGTACATCTTTATGGCCAATGCGCCGATATGGATAAAATTATGTTGCTTGCGAAAAGATACGGTTTAAAAGTCATCGAAGATAATGCTCAGGCCTTCGGAGCGG
>JAFGET010000027.1 GCA_016931435.1 Candidatus Omnitrophota bacterium | reverse complement strand
GTAACGCCCATCTCCTTGTGCCGATTGCGCATCAAGTGATAGTTGTTTGATGGCGATTAGTACGGGGGCGGATATCCAAATCGCTCTGACTAGAGCGGTTTGGGCGCGGATGAAAGGCGATAAGCTGAACATCCGCGAGAGCTACAGCGACGAATAACCCCGCGCCGATCGGCGCGGGGGGAAGTGCAACGCAGCAATCTCTACGCGGAGTAAGGCAAAATAGGAGACGAGGAATTTACCCGTTCCGTTATCAGTCTTGGGTAAGCCGCATGAGTCCTGGCGGTAACGCCGGGATCGAGAGTAATGACCGCTAATCGACGCGAAAAATCGTGTCAGGACAGAACTCGGCTTATTCTACCCGCTTTTTTTATATTTTTAAAACGCAAGGGTCTATAGTCTATGGCCTATAGTTGATAATTTACTATTAGCTATTGATTATTGACCCATAGCTAGTCAGGAGGGTCAAAATGTCCGGACATTCTAAATGGAAAACGAATAAAGGGAAAAAAGCGGCAGCAGACGCTAAAAAAGGTGCTGCTTATACAAAGGTAATCAGGGAAATCACCATGCTGGCGCGTTCAGGCGGAGGAAATCCCGATACCAACGCCCCTTTACGCACGGCTATTGCTAAGGCAAAAGAGATCAACATGCCTTCGGATAACGTAAAAATGGCAATAAAACGGGGTACCGGGGAATTACCGGGAGTAGTTTATGAGACGGTAGTTTACGAAGGTTACGGCCCGGGAGGCGTCGCTGTCCTGATCGAAGCCTTGACTGATAATAAAAACCGCACTACCGCCGAAGTAAGGAACATCATGTCCAAAAAAAGCGGCAATATCGCAGGAAGCGGCTCGGTAAGCTGGATGTTTACCAAAAAAGGCTATATCCTTATTGAAAGAACGCAGGCGCAGGAAGATGAATTGATGGGGATCGTCTTAGACGCCGGGGCGGAAGATATGAAATCAGACGATACTAATTATGAAATATTTACGCCGATACAGAGCCTTGAGAATGTCAAGCAAGTCTTGCAGGATAAGGGTATCAAATGGCAGGAGGCGGACCTTACGATGATCCCGTCTTCCACCGTAAAGGTAGCGGGTAATGATGCCAAGCAGATCCTGGCGCTGATAGAGGATCTAGAGGCACACGATGACGTCCAGCACGTATACGCTAACTTTGATATACCCGATGAAGTATTCGATGAGTTATCTTCCTCTTAAAATATGGTCATTTTGGGTATTGACCCGGCCTTGGCTATAACCGGTTACGGCGCCGTAGAGTCGGGAAGAAACGGTTTATTTTTAAAGGAAGCCGGGATAATAAAGACATCAAGCCGCCAGGAGCTTTCCGATAGGTTATCTAAGATTTACCGCTCTATGGTAAGATTAATAATTGATACCAGGCCCGACGTTTTGGTATTAGAAAAGTTATACGCGCACTACCGCCATCCTACCACCGCTTATCTTCTGGGGCAGGCCCGCGGAGTGATCTGCCTGGCGAGCGCTGAAAATAACCTGCCTTTAGCCGAATACGCGGCGACCCGGGTAAAAAAAGCGGTAGTGGGTAAAGGCCAGGCTTCCAAAGCTCAGGTGCAGAGGATGGTGGCTGGATTGCTGAATTTAAAAAGCCTTCCTAAATATAACGACGTGACCGACGCCCTGGCTTTAGCCATCGCGCACAGTTATATAATAAGCTCAAAGATCAAACAATGATCTCACGCGTTTCGGGGAAAATAATTGAGCGGGGACAGAATTACCTGATCATTGAAGTCTCCGGCATATCTTACGAAGTGTTGCTTCCCTCGGCGGTGATAGAAAGGCTGCCGGATGAAGCGCGCACGCAAGGTGATATCAGCCTGATCACTTATCACTACCTTCAGGTCGAGCCTTCCCGGTCTACTCCGGTTTTAATAGGCTTCCTGAATGAAATAGAGAAAGAATTTTTTGAAATTTTTATTACGGTCTCAGGTATCGGGCCAAAGGCTGCCTTAAGGGCATTAAGCCAGCCCATATCATCCATCGCGCGCGCCATAGATGAAGGAGACGTCGTATTCTTGAAATCCTTACCTGGCATAGGCCAGCAGAGGGCAAAAGAGATCGTAGCTAAGCTTCAGAATAAGGTAGGTAAGTTCGCCCTTATCCAGGATGGCACGGTTAAAGAGCGCGGGGCTGAATCCGTCGATATACAGGAAGAGGCATTAGATATCCTGATACAATTGCAATATAAAAAACCCGAGGCGCTTCTGATGATAAAAAAGGCGCGGGAAAGGCACCCGGACATAGAGACTACCCAGGAATTATTGAACGAGGTATATAAGCAAAAGAAGGCAAGGTAGATGTTCGATAACAATAATATCAAAGCAGTCCTGGAAGCGTTACTTTTTACAAACGATAAGCCTTTGACCTTAGAGCAGGCCCGCGGCGTATTGGATAATTTGACTTGCGAAGAGATCAGGGGTATTTTTGAAGATATGGCTTCAGAATATGAGGCCTCGGGGCGCGGCATACGCATAGTCCAGGTCGCCGGCGGATTCCAGATGATCACCGCCTCAAGTGTCGCGGTCTTTCTGAAGAAGTTTTATAAACAACGCCATGTAGAGAAACTCTCGAAGCCGGCCCTTGAGACTTTAGCGATCATCGCTTATAAACAGCCGCTTACTAAATTCGAGATCGAGTCTTTAAGGAATGTCAATATCGACGGCGTGATCGCCACGCTTTTAGAAAAAGACCTTATCCGGGTTACGGGAAGAAAAAAAGCACCGGGAAGGCCTAAAGTCTACGGCACGACCCGTCAGTTCCTGGAATATTTCGGATTGAAATCGCTGGAAGATCTTCCCAAGAAAGAAGAATTAAAAATTTCTGAAGAGGCCAAAGAACCAAATGAAGCCATAGAACAGAAGAGCGAAACTAAGTAAGTCGTGGCCTCATTTAGCACCCCAGCCTATTATGCACCCCGGCATATAGGATTGCCGGGTATCCCGCTTACTGCGGGAATGGCTGGGTGTATCCCTTTACTGGGGTAGGAGGATGAAAAATGAGCCTGGAAGCCTTGCGCAGGAAAATAAATAGCGTCGATAAGAATATCGTCGATCTTCTGAATAAGCGCGCCGATATCACTTCAAAGATCGGTTCTTTAAAACGTAAGGCAGGAAAGAGTGTTTACTCTCCGGAGCGCGAAAGAGAAGTCTTAAGGAGGGCAATAGCGCAGAATAAAGGCCCTCTGACCTCCGAAGCGATAGAGGCGGTATACCGCGAGATAATGTCTTGTAGCCTTTCCCTGGAGAAGCCGCTTAAGGTGGCATATCTTGGGCCGGAGGCGAGCTTTTCTCATCAGGCGGCCTTAAAGAGGTTCGGCCTGCAGGTAGAATATCTTGCTTGTAACAGCATAAGCGATGTTTTCTCTGAAGTAGAAAAAGAGAACGCTGAATACGGCGTCGTGCCTATTGAGAATTCCGTGGAAGGCGTGATCAGCCACACCCTGGATATGTTCGTTGATTCAAATTTGAAGATTTGTTCTCAGGTGGTTCTGGACGTGTCGCATAACCTTCTTGCTAATTGCCCGAGGTTTAAGATAAAGCGCGTATATTCTAACCCTAATGTTTTCGGGCAGTGCCGCATCTGGCTGAGGGAAAACCTGCCTTCCGCGGAAAGGATAGAGGTAGCCAGCACCACGCGCGCCGCGCAGATAGCTTCAAAAGAAAAGGGATCGGCGTGTATCGCAGCTTTATTGGCGGCCAAGGTCTATAAATTGAAGATCTTGGATTGCGATATCCAGGATTCAGCGCACAATATCACCCGGTTCTTGGTGATTGGGCAGGCAGAAGTGCCAAAGACCAGCCGCGATAAGACTTCGCTGATGTTCTCTATAAAGGACAAGGTGGGGGCATTGCATGAGATGCTTTTGCCTTTTAAAAAATATAAGATCAACCTGACAAAAATAGAATCACGGCCTTCCAAGAAGAAGGCCTGGGATTATTATTTTTTTGTGGACCTTGAGGGGCACAAAGACAGCCCGAAAGTAAAAAAAGCGATCCTTGAGCTTGAGAATAAGTGCAAGTTTTTAAAGATACTCGGTTCTTACCCCATAGGAGATAACGAGTGAAGGAATTGGTCAGAAAGAACATACTGAAGGTTAACCCTTACGTCGCCGGAAAACCTATTGAAGAGACGAAAAGAGAGTTGGGCTTAAAAGAAATAATCAAGCTGGCTTCTAATGAAAATCCGCTGGGGGTTTCTCCAAGGGCGGCCAAAGCCTTAAGGAAAAATTTATCCGAGCTTAACCGCTATCCGGACAGCCAGGGTTTTCACCTTAAAAACAAGCTTGCCCGGTACTTTAACTTAAAAGCGGTAAACTTTGTTCTAGGTAACGGTTCGGATGAGCTCATTGACACTATCATCAAAACATTCGTGGAAGATGACGAAAATATCGTCACCGCCGAAGCCACTTTCCTGGAATACAAGATCATTTCTTCAGTCATCGGCCGCCATGTCATCACCGTGCCTTTGAAATATTTCCGCTATGACTTGGATTCCATTAAAAGGGCCGTAAACAAGAAGACGAAGCTTGTTTTTATCGCCAATCCCAATAACCCTACCGGCACTTACGTGACCAGTTATGAATTGGATGATTTTATGGCCGATCTGCCTAAGGGCGTTTTAGTGGTCATAGATGAAGCTTACGATGCTTTTATAGACGTAGATGATTTTCCGCGCAGCCTCAAGTATTTGAATGAAAATAAGGCCATAATCTTAAAAACCTTTTCCAAGGCTTACGGGCTGGCGGGTTTAAGGATAGGCTATGCCATCGTTGACAGTGACGCCGCCTCTTATATGGAAAGGGTGCGCCAGCCTTTCAATGTGAATTCCCTGGCTCAGGCAGCGGCGATCGCCGCTTTAGACGATAAAGATTTCCTAAAAAAGACCCGTAAGGCGGTCTTAGAAGGCAAGGCTTATATCTATGATTCTCTGAACGGATTAGGCATAGCTTACCTTCCTTCCGCGGCTAATTTTATCCTGATCGATTTGGCGCGCGACGGAGCCGCGGTATTCAAGGAGATGCTTAAATACGGGGTGATCGTAAGGGATATGAAGCAGTACGGCTTAAAAAACTTCATCCGTGTTACTATCGGCACTAAAAAAGAGAACGAAAGATTCGTCAAGGTGTTGAAGAAAGTATTATAGAAATCCAAATGTCAAATTTCAAAATCCAAATTAATCTTTGAATGTCAAATCATTAAATTACTTATTTGGATATTTGTCATTGGGATTTTGGATTTTGTTATTTTGTAATTCAGGGAGGTTCTAATGATTATCGTTTTAAGGCCCGGGGCTACTGAAGAGCAAGTAAACCATATTATTGAGAAAGTCCAGAAATTAGGCCTTACTCCGCATGTTTCAAAGGGCACCGAGCGCACGATCATCGGCGTCATCGGCCCCGAAGATATATTAAGGGTAACGCCACTGGAGGCCTTTCCCGGCGTTGAAAAGGTAATGCCGGTATTGGCTCCCTATAAACTTGTCTCGCGGGAGTTTAAGTCTGATAGTTCCGTTATAGAATTAGGAAACGGGGTTAAGATCGGCGGTAAAAAAGTCATTGTGATAGCCGGGCCGTGTGCCGTTGAGAACATAGATACCCTTTATGAAATAGCCGAAGGGGTAAAAAAGGCCGGGGCTTCGGTATTACGCGGCGGGGCGTTTAAGCCGCGGACTTCTCCCTACAGTTTTCAGGGGTTAGGCGAAGAGGGGCTTAAGTTTTTAAACCAGGTGGGCCGCAAGCTGGGGATGGTCACGGTTACCGAAGTGATGGACCCGCGTAATGTAGAATTGGTGGCGCGATACGCCGATATCCTGCAGATAGGCGCGCGTAATATGCAAAATTTTAACCTGTTAAAAGAGGTAGGTTTGACAAGAAAGCCCGTCTTGTTGAAACGCGGGCTTTCTTCGACCATCAAGGAACTGCTTATGTCCGCCGAATACATATTAGCGGGAGGCAATTTTAACGTGGCCTTATGCGAGAGAGGAATACGTACATTCGAAGATTTTACCCGTAATACCCTGGATATAAGCGCCGTGCCGGCAGTAAAACAACTTTCGCATCTTCCTGTCGTAGTCGACCCAAGTCATGCCGCCGGTAAATGGGGTTTAGTGGCGCCCTTGGCTAAAGCGGCGGTGGCAGCGGGGGCGGATGCCTTGATCGTCGAAGTGCATACGCGTCCCGAAGACGCTTTATCCGACGGGGCGCAATCGCTTTTGCCGGAGACGTTTACGCAGTTGATGTCTGAATTGAAAAGCATCGCTCAGGCAGTAGGAAGAGAGGTCTGATGAGATCCTTCAATAAGGTCGCTATCATCGGGGTAGGGTTGATCGGAGGGTCCTTGGGCTTAGCCATAAAGAATAAGGGCTTAGCCAAAGAAGTAGTCGGAGTCAGCCGCCGCAGGACTACTTTGGCTTTAGCTAAGAAGAAAGGCGCTATAGATTACGGCTCGCAGAAGCTTAGCGTAATAAAAGACGCGGATCTGGTAATTTTTGCCACCCCGGTAAGCGTGATTTTAAAGCTTGCTCCTTTGATAAAAAAGAACATAAAGCCTTCCTGTATAGTTACTGATGTGGCAAGCACAAAGCGAAAGGTCACAGAAAGCTTAAGCAGGGTCTTTAAGAATTACGTAGGCACGCATCCTCTTGCCGGTTCCCAGAAGCACGGAGTACTTTACGCGCGCGCGGATATTTTTAAAGATTCTTTATGTTTAATAGTTCCCGC
>JAFGET010000004.1 GCA_016931435.1 Candidatus Omnitrophota bacterium | reverse complement strand
GTGTTTCTTGTCCCCCCTACGCCCCATAATGTTAATAGAGTGCTCCGGGGGACTGCGCAAAATCGGTGGTAATTTTATGAAGCGATTTTGCTTGACACTGTAAGTTTTTGCTGGTATTATAGTTAAGTAAGGTGGGTGCTTTTTTGTTTTATGGCTTAAAGTAAAGCGGCGATTAAATTTTAAGGAGGATATAATGACCAAAAAAGATATTATCCTTAAGGTTTCCGATGAGACAAACCTGAAGCAAATAGATGTCAAGAAAGTCGTGCAGAAGACTTTTGATTGTATTGTTGAAGCTTTGATCAGAGGCGAAAAGATTGAACTACGCAATTTCGGCGTCTTTAAGATCAAGCAAAGAAAGAGCCGCACCGGCAGGAATCCTCGCACAGGCCAGGTAGTCCCTGTCCCCCCTAAAAAAGTCGTGATTTTTAAGCCCGGCCTTGAGATGAAACACAAGGTTAAGTAAAAAACTCATCCCACAAAAACTTATCTTCACTTCTTATGTTTAAAAGGATCCCAGGGACAAAAGATATATTACCAAACGAGGCGGCGGCCTGGCAAAAGATGGAAGATACCGCGCGTAATATTTTTTCTTTATATAATTACCGCCAAATACGCCTTCCTCTTATCGAAGATGCATCGTTATTTAACCGTTCTTTGGGTGAGTCTACGGAAGTAGTGCAAAAACAGATGTTTTTGATAAGGAAAGAGAAGGATTGTTATGCCCTGCGGCCGGAAGGGACTGCTTCTGTTGTCAGGGCATACCTGGAGAACAGCCTGGACAGGACTGAAGGGTTTGTAAAACTTTATTATACGGGAGCGATGTTCCGCATGGAACGTCCTCAAAAGGGGCGCCTGAGGCAGTTTCATCATATAGGTTGCGAAGCCATAGGTTCAGAAGCCGCGCAGGTAGACGTAGAGATCATCGCTTTAGCCGATGATCTGTTAAAGGCTTTTTCCGTAACCGGATATGAAATAAGGCTTAATAGCCTGGGTTGCCCGAAAGATAAAAAAGGTCTGGTTGAGAAATTACGCAGGTATTTAAAAGATAAGAACGATAAGCTTTGCCAGGATTGCCAGGAGCGCCTTAAAATCAATGTTTTGAGGGTATTGGATTGCAAGAATCCCGCCTGTAAAGAAACGGTAGCCGGGTTGGATATCGAAGATGACCGCCTTTGTTTAGAATGCAAGGAGCATTTTTCTATAGTCAAAGACGGCCTTGAGCTTCTGGGTATAGCTTATAAATTGAGCCCGCACTTAGTGCGGGGATTGGACTATTACACCCGGACAGTTTTTGAGGCTACCCACCCTGATCTAGGTTCTCAGGACGCTTTAGGAGCCGGAGGAAGATATGATAATCTTGTCGAAGAATTAGGAGGGCCTCGCCTTGGTTCCTGCGGTTTTGCGTTAGGGGCAGAAAGGGTATTATTAGCTTCAAGCCTTAAGCCAGAGGCAGAAAATACGGATCTGATATATGCTATAGCCCTGACAGAGGAAGCAAGAAAATTGACTTTAAGGTTACTGGATGATATGCGTAAAGCGGGTATCCGCTGCGACAGTGATTATTCTGGTAAATCTTTAAAGGGAATGATGCGTTCAGCCAATAATGCCGGGGCAAGGTATGTTTTGATCATAGGGGAAGACGAATTGAAAAGAAGCGGCGTCACTTTAAAAGATATGTCATCGGGAGAGCAGAAAGAGCTCAGGACAGAAGATTTACCATCAGAGTTAATGAGAAATGTAAAAATCCAAAATCCAAAATAAACCTCAAATCAGATGTCAAATACAAAAACCAAAGTTTTATCATTCAAAATTTACTCTTCCTGTTTATTTTTGATTTTGTGCCTTTCTATTTGAATCTATTATGTTAAGAACCCATACTTGCGGACAGTTAAATGCTAATGATGAAGGTAAAGAGGCGGTGCTTTGCGGATGGGTCGCCGTGCGCCGTGACCACGGCAAGCTTATTTTTATAGACCTGCGCGACAGGGAAGGATTGACCCAGGTGGTTTTTATCCCGAAAGTAGCCCCTGAAGCTTATCGCCTTGCGCAGGAATTAAGGAGCGAGTTTGTAGTCAAGGTAAAGGGTAAAGTAAACAGGCGTCCCGCGGGCACAGTCAATCCTAAGTTACCGACAGGAGATATAGAAATACTGGCAGGGGAGCTTGAGATTTTAAATCAAAGCCAGACTCCCCCTTTTGAGATCGAAGATGAAACAGAGCTTAGCGAAGAGTTACGCCTTAAATACCGCTATCTTGATTTAAGAAGGAAGAAGGTTTTTTCCAATTTCAGGATGAGGAGCGAGCTTTATAAGATCATCCGCACTTTTTTGGATAGCGAAGGTTTTATAGAGTGCGAGACTCCTATTTTGACCAAATCTACTCCGGAAGGAGCCCGGGATTACCTGGTGCCTTCCAGGTTGAATCCTGGTGAATTTTACGCCCTTCCTCAGTCCCCGCAGTTATTTAAGCAGATATTCATGGTGGCGGGAGTGGAAAAATATTATCAGATCGCTAAATGTTTCCGCGATGAAGACTTAAGGGCCGACCGCCAGCCGGAATTCACGCAGTTAGATCTTGAAATGTCTTTTATCAGCGAAGAAGATATATTTTCGTTGCTGGAATCATTGATGCAAAAGATTTTTAAGGCGATCTTAGATGTAGATATAGAAGTGCCGTTTAAGCGAATAAGTTACGATGAGGCGATGAAGGATCATAATTCAGATAAGCCGGATCTGCGTAAAGAGTCAGGCTGCGAGTTTGCTTTTGCCTGGGTAGTGGATTTTCCTTTGTTCAAATATAACGCGGATGAAAAACGTTGGGAAAGCGAACACCATCCCTTTACTTCTCCTGCCGAGCAGGACTTGGAAATATTGGCTCAAAGCCCGCAAAAAGTAAGATCCCGTTCATATGACCTGGTTTTAAACGGAATGGAGATCGGCTCGGGCTCTATCAGGATACATAGACAACAGTTACAGGAAGAGATTTTTAAGATAATCGGCATAAGCCAGGAAGAAGCAAAGCGCCGTTTTGGGTTTCTTCTTGAGGCATTTGGATTCGGGGCGCCTCCGCACGGAGGCTTTGCTTTTGGTATAGACAGGCTTTTGGCTATTTTAGCCGGAAAAGAGAGCATAAGGGAGGTAATCGCTTTCCCCAAGACCCAGAAGGCATATTGCCCTTTGACCGGAGCGCCTTCGCAAGTAGATGAAAAACAATTAAGGGAACTTAATCTTATTTTGAACAAAGGGAGGAAGGAATGAAAAGAAGGATCATTATTTATGTCTTAAGCCTGGGGTCACTTGCCCTCCTGTCAGGCTGTGTTGTAAGAAGCTATTCTGTTACGAAAGACAGGCTGGACCAGGACCTGAGTTCCGGCAACCGCGGATATATGGCTGGTGAAGGGCCGCAAATCGATGAAAAATCAAGGAAATCTACCAGGGATATCCGCGTAGTGGAAATAGAGATGCGCTCTCCGGTCAGGTTTGAGAAGAAAGCAGGGGCTTCTTTTAAAAAAGAGCCACAGGAAAAAATCAGGATAACAAAATCAGAAGACAGGGAAGCCTGGGGTAACCGCGGGTATCTTACGCAAAGCGAGACTCCGGAAATAAGCGGGATGGAAGATGAGCGTTATGACGGCACTGCGAATAAATATATCGTGCAAAAAGGCGATACCTTACAGAAAATATCAAAAGAATTCTATAATACCACAAAAAAATGGATGTATCTTTATGAGGTGAACAGGGATGTTTTAAAAGGGCCGAATAAGATCTATCCCGGGCAATCCCTTAAAATACCCAAGGAACCATTGAAGGAACCTAAGGAAAACCTGAAATAATTTTCAAAGTGCTTTTTAAGGATCATGGATAGGATAGTCAAGATCGTAAACCATTCCGAGGCGCAGGCGCTTTTAGGCACGCGCGATGAGAATATCAGGACGATAGAGAAAGAATTCAGCGTCAAGATCGTCTTGCGCGGGGAGCATCTAAAGATCAGCGGCACCGCAAGTAATATCAAGAAATCCGCTGAGCTTATCGAATCCGTATTAGATTCAATACGTTCGGGGCAATCCAGGATAGGCGCTTCCGATTTACATTATATGATCCTAAGTGTTAAAAAAGGGATGAATGTGCCTGCTTTATCTTCCCGTAAAAACGGAGCATTTTCTTCTTTTACCGAAAGAAAAATCGCTGCCAGGACCAAAGGGCAGCGGGAATACGTAGAATCAATGGAGCAGTGCGATATAGTATTCGGTATAGGCCCCGCAGGCACGGGAAAAACATACCTGGCTATGGCCTGCGCGGTGGAGTCTTTAAAGAAACAGCAGGTGCGCAGGATAATCCTTACCCGCCCGGCTATCGAAGCGGGAGAGTCGCTGGGATATTTGCCCGGAGACATATATGAAAAGATATCCCCCTATCTTCGCCCTTTATACGATGCACTTTACGATATGATGGAGGCTGAAAAAATCGAAAAATACCTGGAAACCGGCATAATCGAAGTAGCCCCTTTAGCTTATATGAGAGGCAGGACATTAAACGACGCCTTTATTATCTTAGACGAAGCTCAGAACTGCACTGCTGAACAGATGAAGATGTTCTTGACACGATTGGGTTTTGATTCCAAAGCGGTCATCACCGGAGATATGACCCAAAGCGACCTTGCTGATGGAAAGCCTATCGGCCTGTTACAGGCAGAGGAGATCTTAAAAGGCATAAAGGGGATAAAGTTCATTTATTTGACCGGCCAGGACGTAGTAAGGCATGAGCTTGTGCAGCGCATAATTGAAGCCTATGATAAAGCGACACATCATAAATAAGGCGGAGGTAGCCTTTTGGGCTGCTCTAGTCCTTTGTTCTAGTTATATGCTTAAAGTGAACCTTGTGTTGGCAGTTTTATTGTTTTCTTTTTGGGCATATCTTAAGTTTACGCAGAAAAACCTTACCCGCTATACACTCCTGAAATTATCCCTGCTTTTTATGATTATTTTCGGCCTGGGGTATTTTTTCATGTATCAGGGCTGGCCGCGATGGTACCTGCCGGTGTCTGCCGTGGCTATGCTCTCGGCCATAATCTTTAATAGCCTGGAGATATCTTTATTGTTATCAACGGCTTCCGCCTTGGCTTTAGTAGTAATCTTCAAAAATGACTTCCATTTAGGAGCGTTATTTTTAGTAAGCGCAATATTGTCTTCTATATTAGTCAAGGGGGTCCGCCGCCGCAGCGCCATTATCAGGGCGGGTTTTCTTATCGGAGCGGTTCAGGCGGCTACATTGCTTTTGATTGAAGGCTTCAGGGTTTATTTGCCGCAGAGGTATTCCATGCTTTTTTTAAACGGAGTGATATCTTCGGTAGCTGCCGTAGGGTTACTGCCTATTTTTGAATACCTTTTCGATACAGTGACTAATATAAGCCTTTTGGAACTGGCGGATTTAAGTTCTCCGCTTATGCAGCGGATGGTAATCGAGGCGCCCGGTACATACCACCATAGCTTAGTCGTGGGTAATCTTTCCGAAGCAGCGGCCCACAGCGTAGGCGCGCACGAATTACTCGCCAGGGTCGGTTCTTATTATCATGATATCGGGAAACTTTTTAAGCCAGATTATTTCAGCGAAAACCAGAATATCGAACAAAGCAAGCATGACAACCTGACTCCCACGATAAGTAAGATGGTGATTATGAACC
>JAFGET010000026.1 GCA_016931435.1 Candidatus Omnitrophota bacterium | reverse complement strand
TATGTCCTGCGGCCGTTCCGGCCTTAGGATAAAATTTCATGAATTAAGAGACGGGAAATTTTAGGTCCGATTCCCATCTCCCGCTTAACTTAGTTGTTAGTTATTAGTTTTTAGTTTTCAGATAAGTTTTTCTGAAAACTGACAACTGACAACTGACAACTGACAACTAAAAATGAAAGACCGTCAATTCTTAGAGCCTGTTTTTATCGAAGCCTTTGATCTGGATGACGCCTGGTTTCAGTGCCTGGCGGCTATATTAGACAAGGGGCACGTCTATACTATTACCCGTGGCAGTTATGAAGGCCAGAAGCGGCTGGAATTCGATTTTGTTACGATCAGGGTAAAAAAGCCGTCCCATCAGATAATACCGATTATCCCCGAGGGGATGAGTATCCCCGCCCCCACCGATATGGATTACATCCAGGGGTATTTAAGTTATCTTATGTCAGGCGTCAAGACCCAGACCGAGGATTACACTTACGGAGAAAGGCTGGTCGACCCCAGGGTCAAGTTAAAGCAGAATATCGACGGTAAAGAAATGACCAGCGAGATGCCTTTGGCGGTAAATCAGATAGAAGAAGTCATCCATATTTATAAAACGCAGGGGCACGGCACAAATCAGGCGATCATGGAAATAGGCATGCCTTCGGATATAAAACTTACCGATCCCCCTTGTCTTAGGTTGATCGACACGAGGATACGTTACGGAAAGATGCATTTTATACTCTATTTCCGTTCATGGGATCTATGGGGAGGGTTTCCTTCGAATCTGGGTGGATTACAGCTGGTCAAGCAGTATATGGCAGAAGAGATCGGTGTGGAAGACGGCGAGATCATCGCGGTAAGTAAGGGCTTGCATCTTTATGATTACAGTTGGGACCTTGCCAAGTTAAGGACAAATAAAGTTAATCTAAAGATCGCTTAGAAGATACGGAGAATATATGGAAGATAATGTATATAGGGGGCCGGAACGGCGTAAATTTATCAGGCTAGATTATGTCACTCCGCTTAATTATAAGGTATGTAAAAAAGAGACTATTACGAAATTGTTGGAAGGTTACACCGTAAATATAAGCCAGACCGGCCTTTTATGCAGCATAAAAGAAAAAGTCAAAGAAAATGATATCCTTTGGCTTTCCTTTGACCGGGATACTTTAAGTATCTGCAAGGACGTTGAAAAAAGAAGCCTCATTTATCAAAACGGTATTATCGGCAAGGTAGTAAGGGCAGAGGGCAAGGATGACGGGTCTTACCGCGTAGGGATAAAGTTCATAACGTTCGAAGAAAAAAATCTAACCCATATCTATCCAAAGAGCCATTTTTCCGGAGTAGAGGACCAGCAGGAAGAAGAGGAGGAAAGCCGGCAGCAGGATGAAGAAAGTTAAAATTGCGGTTTTAGGTGACGGAGGATGGGGGACTACCTTGGCGGTTTTACTTTGCCGCAAGGGTTACAGCGTCTGTTTATGGAGTGCCTTTGCAAGTTATGCCCGGTATTTGAATAGAAATAGAGTCAATAAGAAATTCTTACCGGGGATTAAAATTCCGGATGCAGTAGAGATCACGTACAAGTTACATGAGGCTATCAGGGAGAAAGACCTGATAATATTGGCTGTCCCTTCTCAATATATGAGGGCTGTTCTTTCTAAGGTGAAAAATTCTGGATATCCTAAAGAGGCCTTTTATCTGAGCGCGACAAAGGGCATAGAGATAAGGACTTTAAAAAGGATGTCTGAACTCATATATGAGAAACTCGGCAGGGTCAAACTAGCTGTACTTTCGGGGCCTACTATTGCCCAGGAGGTAGCCAGGGGATTGCCAACTACAGCCGTCATCGCCTCATCGGTAAAAGCAGCAAGAAAGTATTTGCAGGGCATATTGATGACGGAAAATTTCAGATTATATACCAATAGTGATGTCGTCGGCGTAGAGTTAGGAGGAAGCCTTAAAAATATAATCGCTATTGCCTGCGGTGTATCGGATGGCTTAGGTTTTGGGGCGAATACAAAAGCCGCGCTTTTATCTAGGGGGTTATTTGAGATGGCAAAGCTGGGATTAGCTATGGGGGCAGGCCCCAAGACTTTCGGAGGAATAACCGGTTTAGGCGACTTGGTGACTACTTGCATCAGCCCCTACAGCCGTAACCGGACTGTCGGTGAACAGATCGGAAAAGGCAAAACAGCCAGAGAGATCATCAAAGGCATGGAGATGGTAGCGGAAGGCATTCCTACCGCAAAATCCGCTTACGCTTTGAGCCGTAAATATAAAGTCGAGATGCCTATAACTAAAGAAATATATAATATTCTTTATAAGGATAAAGACCCTAAGAAAGTAGTCAGGGATTTAATGACGCGGCAGAAGAGGGAAGAGTAACAGACAAAAGATATTTCGGGCATAGCCTTTCGTAGCTCAACAAAGCTTTATTTGACAGCCTATTAAGAGCGAAGGATGGTTTTATAGATATATTATCGGGGCGTGGCTCAGTTTGGCTAGAGCACTTGAATGGGGTTCAAGAGGTCACAGGTTCAAGTCCTGTCGCCCCGACTAAATTAAACGATATGGCGCCAGGGACGAAGTGTTCAGTCTCGCCGTTCAATAAGTTAAAGGAAGCCGGCGCACTTTTCCTGGAAGCAAGACACAGAAAAAGTGTGTCGCCCCGACTAAATTATTGAAGTAAGATTAAAACAACTGACCTAGGATTTTTAATGAAGGAGTTGATTGTATGAATTATCCAGGTGCAGAAAGGAGAAGGGCGCCACGCATTACTGCGCGCTTTGTATTATCATACCGGGTATTGGATGATTTTGAGCATGCCGATATGACTCAACTTAAGAATTTAAGCCTTGGCGGCATGTTGCTTACGACAAACAGAGAATTTAATAAAGGCACTTTTTTGGCCATTGAGGCAAGGCTTCCCTTTGACCCTTACCCGATCAAGATAATAGGCAGGGTCCTGGATTCCAAGGAGGTGACCAAGGACCTTATATTCGATACCAGGATAGAATTTTTGAAGATCGACGATAAGCATAGAAAAAATATAGTGGGGCAGACGATCGATTTTTATTTAAACAAGAACAAACCGAAAGGAAAATAATGCGTAAGATAAATATCGGCATTATCGGGTTTGGAAATGTCGGCTCGGGGGTCATTAAGATCTTGCAGGAGAAGAAGAGTATCCTGAGAGAGAAAACCGGGCTCGAGATAAACATAAAAAAGGTATGCGATAAAGATATCCTGTCAAAAAGGAACGTTAATATCGACAGGAAGCTTCTGACCAAAGAGGTAAGGGCTGTCACCTGCGACCCTCAGATAGATGTGGTAGTTGAATTAGTGGGAGGTATAAGCCCGGCAAAAGAATTCATAATGGAGGCCTTAGCTAACGGTAAAAGCGTAGTTACCGCGAATAAACTGCTCCTTGCCCGTCAGGGAAGGGAGTTATTTTCATACGCTCGGGACCGGGCAAAGAGTATATATTTTGAAGCTTCGGTAGGAGGGGGTATACCTATTATAAAGTCGCTGCGCGAAGGATTGGTGGCTAATTCATTCGCCAGCATATTCGGCATAGTCAACGGCACCTCGAATTTTATATTATCCCGGATGTCTTTACATAATTGTTCTTTCAATGAAGCTTTAAAAGAGGCAAAACAAAAAGGCTTCGCGGAAAAAGACCCCACCTTGGACCTTGAGGGGCTGGATTCCGCGCATAAATTGATACTCTTGGTTTATCTTGGGTTCGGCAAGTTAGTAGCCTTAAACGATGTTTTTGTCGAGGGGATTTCTAAAATATCGCTGGCAGATGTAAATTACGCCAAGGAAATGGGTTTTGAGATTAAATTACTGGCGATCGCCAAAAAAGAATCTGATCAGTTGGAAGTAAGGGTGCATCCTACCCTGATAACCAAAGGCCATCTTTTAGCTTCGGTAGGGGGGGTATTCAACGCAATATATGTTTCGTCTGATTTTGCGGGCAATCTTTTATTTTACGGTCCCGGGGCCGGGCAGTTATCCGCAGCTTCCGCCGTAGTTTCGGATTTAGTAGATCTAGCGCAGGATATAAAAGCGGGATTATTCCGCTCGGCTTTGAATATCTGCGAAGACAGGGAAATCCGCCGCTTACGCAAGATCGATGATATCGAGGGACGTTACTATATACGTTTTATGGCTTATGATCAACCGGGGGTCCTGGCTAAGATCTCAGGTATCCTGGCAAAATTCAATATCAGCATTGCTTCGGTTACCCAGAAGGAACACGGTAAGGAAAAGATAGTCCCTATTGTCATGATCACCCATGGGGCTAAAGAGAAACAGCTGCGGTCGGCTTTGGCGATGATCGACCGTCTGGGGGTGATAAAACAGGATGCGGTAGCAATAAGGATAGAAGAAGTATGATCAAAAATCAAAAGTCAAAAGTCAAAAGTCAAAATTACAAAGGGGTGATTGAACGATATAGGGAATATCTTCCTGTCAGCAAAAGGACTCCGGTTATTACGCTGAATGAAGGCAACACCCCGCTGATATATTCTGCTTATTTAAGCTCTCAGATAGGAAAAGGCTGTCAGGTATATTTAAAGTATGAAGGCCTAAACCCGACAGGTTCCTTTAAAGACCGCGGTATGACTTTGGCTATTTCAAAGGCGCTGGAAGAAGGCTCTGGTGTCGTAATGTGCGCTTCAACAGGTAATACCTCGGCTTCTGCGGCAGCTTATGCCGCAAAAGCAGGGATGAAATGCGCGGTCTTGATTCCCTCTGGAGCTATTGCCTTAGGAAAATTAAGCCAGGCGCTTATTCACGGGGCAAAAGTAATAGCTGTTGATGGAAATTTCGATGACGCCTTAGACCTGGTTAAAGACATAACCTCAAAATATCCTATTACCCTGGTTAACTCCCTTAATCCTTACCGCATAGAGGGACAGAAGACTTCAAGTTTTGAGATCTGTGATTATTTAGGTGAAGCTCCGGTTTTTCAGGTTTTGCCTGTGGGTAACGCCGGTAATATTACTGCTTATTGGAAAGGTTACAAGGAATATAAGCTTCTTGGTAAGATCAATAGATTGCCTAAGATGTTGGGTTTTCAGGCTCAAGGTTCAGCTCCTATTGTCAAAGGGCACCCTATTAAAAAACCTGAAACCATCGCAACCGCGATACGCATAGGAAATCCCGCTAGTTGGAAAAAAGCAGTGGAGGCGCGCGATGAGTCAGGAGGCCTTATCGATATGGTCTCGGATAAAGAGATCATCTCAGCCTATAAATTATTAGCGCAGAAGGAAGGCGTTTTTGCCGAGCCTGCTTCTGCGGCGTCTATCGCGGGGCTTTTAAAATTAAGCAAAAAAGGCTATTTCAAAAAAAATCGGAATTCAAAAATAGTCTGTGTATTGACAGGCCACGGATTAAAAGACCCGGACAGGGCGATTAAGTCTGTGAAGACCCCTAAGATCATCAAAGCGAATCTAAAAGCCATATTGAGAGAGATGGGATATTAACGAACTGATAATCGATTCTCTATGGCAGATAGTTTATGACCATAGAACCAGATGGATTTAAAGAATAAAAGAATTCTAATAACTGCCGGTCCCACATGGGTCCCTATAGATACTGTCAGGGTGATCAGTAATATTGCGACGGGTGCGACCGGGATCTTGTTGGCAGAAAGATTTGTCCGGCAAGGCGCTAAAGTAACACTATTATTGGGGCCCGCAGAGGATTGTCGTGTAAACAAAACAATAAACCTAAAAAGATTCAGGTTCTACGCAGAGCTTAAAGAAAAAGCAGTAAAAGAAGTAAGATCCGGCTCTTACGATGTGATTATCCATTCAGCAGCTGTCTCTGATTTTACGCCCATAAAGCGTCGGAGAGTAAAGATTACGTCAAAAAAACCATTGAATATCAGGCTGGTTCCGCTGCCTAAGATAGTGGATATCATGCGCAGGGTAGCCCCGCGGGCAAAGCTTGTTATGTTTAAATTGGAACCGGGGATTTCTGATAACGCACTTGTAAAACGGGCTAAAGAAGCGCAGGAAAAAGCAGGCGCTGATATGGTTATTGCGAATAAAATTGAACCTTACCGTGCCTTTATCATCTATGAAAAAGGCATTATTTCTGTTAAAAGTAAGCGCGCATTGGCGTATAATTTAATTAACCTGTTATGAAGTATATATTATTAGTCGGCGACGGGATGGCGGATTATCCGATTGAAGAATTAGGGGGGCGCACGCCTCTTGAGGCCGCGCGTACTCCTAATATGGATTTCATCGCCTCGGGCGGCCAGCTGGGGATGGTCAAGACCGTTCCTCCTAAGATGAATCCCGCTTCGGATGTCGCAAACATCTCTATCTTAGGTTACGACCCAAAAAAATATTATTCGGGAAGAGGGCCGTTAGAGGCGGCTAATCTGGGGATAAGACTAGAGGAAGATGACGTAGTTTTCCGGTGTAATCTCATTACCGCATCCGGCGATAAACTTATTGATTATAGCGCCGGGCACATAAGTTCCAAAGAAGCGGATATTATCATTAAATATATCAATAAGAAATTAGGCTCTGGCAGGTTCAAGTTCTATTCGGGAGTAAGTTACCGGCACCTGTTATTAGTCAAAGGCGGCAAGAGAGAAAAATTACAGGATTTAAAATGCGTCCCCCCGCACGATATAACCGGCGGCAGTATCGGTAAGCATCTTCCCAGAGGCAAAAACGCCCAGGCGGTCATAGATCTAATGCGCCGGTCATACGAACTTTTGCAGGAGCATGAGATAAATTCCGTGCGCATCGATTTGAAAGAAAACCCCGCGAACATGATCTGGTTATGGGGCCAGGGTAAAAAGCCGGATATGCCGGATTTTTTTTCAAAATACGCCATTTCCGGCAGCGTGATCTCTGCGGTAGACTTGATCAAGGGGCTGGGTAAGATCTTAGGCCTGGAGGTGATCAATGTGCGCGGGGCCACCGGTTACTACGATACCGATTACAAGGCTAAAGCTAGGGCAGCGCTGAAATCTTTAGAAGAAAGAGATTTTGTCTTTGTGCATGTAGAGGCTCCGGATGAAGCCGGGCATAACGGGGATTTACGTCAGAAGATAACGGCTATTGAAAGGTTCGACCAGTTAGTAGTCGGGACGGTGCTGGAGGCTTTTAAACATAAAAAAGACTTCAGGGTCCTTGTGTTGCCGGACCACGCCACCCCGATCTCGGTAAAGACTCACGTTTCGGATATGGTTTGTTTCGCTATCTACGGCAAGGGGATTATACCCGGAGATTTTTTAAGTTACAGCGAAAAAGAAGCAGGGAGGTCGCGTCTTTGTTTTAAAAAGGGGCATGAGCTGATGGACTATTTTATCAGGGGTAACCGATGAATTCTTTGGTCATCGCGGTAATTACTATAGTCCTTTTTGTTTTAGCCTATAGGTTCTACGCCAGGAAGCTGGAGGCGTTATGGCAGGTTGACGCAAAGCGCTCTACCCCGGCCTTCGCTAAATTTGACAGTTTAGATTATATTCCCGCCAAGAACTGGTTGGTGTTATTCGGCCATCATTTCTCCTCTATTTCCGGGGCGGGGCCGATAATCGGGCCCGTAATCGCGGTGATATTATGGGGATGGCTGCCTGCTTTTTTATGGGTGTTGCTTGGTTCGATCTTTATCGGAGGGGTCCATGATTTCGGCTCATTAGTCACCTCGGTAAGAGAGGGGGGCTCTTCCGTCGCCGATATCGCAAGGCACTCTATATCTAAAAAAGCAAAGATAATCTTTTCCTTATTTGTGTGGCTGGCCTTAGTTTTAGTAATAGCGGTTTTTGCTCATCTTTGCGCCGATACATTTGTCAAGGAGCCCAGGATAGTCGTGCCTTCTTTGGGGCTTATACCGCTTGCCATCCTGGTGGGGTATTTTTTATATTTCAGAAAGAGCGGGACTTTTCTGCCTACCCTTTTGGGGTTGGCATGCATACCTGTATTGGTGTGGCTAGGCAGCGTATTTTCCATCCACTTAAGTTTTAAAACCTGGCTTTTAGTCTTATTTCTTTATTGTTGTTTCGCTTCTGTGTTGCCGGTGAATATACTGCTTCAGCCAAGAGATTATTTATCAAGCTTTTTGTTATTTTTTGGCATGGCTGCCGGTTACCTGGGTTTAATATTAGCTCATCCAAAGATCACCATGCCGGCATATACTAATTTTTCCTCCAGCGAAGGCTATCTTTGGCCGGCGCTTTTTGTGACGGTTGCCTGCGGGGCGGTTTCCGGGTTCCATTCTTTGATATCAAGCGGGACATCATCAAAACAGATCGCAAATGAACGCTTTGCCAAAAGAATAGGTTACGGGGCGATGTTGACTGAAGGGTTGATAGCGGTCCTGGCGATTATCGCCACCGCTATTCTGTTCAATCAAGAGGACGGTTTTGCCTCGGTTTTAAAACACTCTACCCCTATAGGAATATTCGCCAGGGGTTATGCGGTAGTGACTTCAGGCCTTCTGGGGAAATACGCGCCGTTTATCGCCGTTGTTATCTTAAACGCCTTTATTTTGACTACTCTTGATACGGCTACAAGGATTTCCCGTTATCTGACTGAAGAGTTATTCCATATCAAGAACCGTTTTGCCTCTACGGCAGTAATCATTTCTTTTTCCGCGCTGCTTGCTTTTAGCGGCAAGTGGAATAGGATCTGGCCGGTATTCGGAGCTTCTAACCAGCTTGTGGCTGCATTGGCTTTATTTGTTTTGAGCTGTTGGCTTTTAGCAAAAGGCAAGACCATAAAATTTACCATCTGGCCGGCCCTTTTTATGCTTGTTACGACGATTGCGTCGTTGATTTTACAGGCCGTCAGGTATTTTAAGCAAAAAGATATCTTGTTGTTTACGGTAGTCATACTTTTGTTGTTGCTGGCGGGTTTCATGGTTTATGAAGTCCTGAAAATATTTTTAAAACGAAGGAAGATATGAAAAAAGGCCTGATCGTGCAGAAATTCGGCGGTTCATCCGTGGCTAACGTAGAGCGTATCAAGAATGTAGCTAAGAGAGTCGCCGGATATAAGAAAAGCGGTTACGATCTGGTAGTTGTGGTTTCGGCGCTGGGGGATACGACCGATGAATTGATCGAGCTTGCCCATAAGGTCATCCTTGAGCCTCCTGAACGCGAAATGGACATGCTTTTGTCTACGGGAGAGCAGATTTCAGTATCGCTTTTGGCGATGGCGATCTACAAATTAGGCTTTGAGGCGGTCTCCTTTACCGGAGCGCAGGGGGGTATAATTACTGACACCAGCCATACCAAAGCCAGGATCATAGAGATCAATACCGATAAAATAAAAAAAGAATTAAGAAAAGGCAGGATCGTAATAGTAGCGGGGTTTCAAGGAGCTACCTTAAACCAGGATATTACGACATTAGGGCGCGGAGGTTCGGATCTGACGGCTGTGGCTTTGGCTAAGGAGCTGCGGGCGGATGAGTGCCAGATATATACTGACGTAGATGGCATCTATACCGCTGACCCGCGTATAGAGCCGAAGGCAAAGAAGATAGACTTTATTACTTACGATGAGATGTTAGAGATGGCCTCTTTAGGGGCCCAGGTAATGCAGGCGCGTTCAATAGAAGTCGCGAAAAAATTTAATGTACCCATACACGTTCGTTCCTCATTTTCAAGACTTTGTGGTACGATGATCCTCAAGGAGGTTAAAAGAATGGAAGAGGTGGTGGTAAGCGGAGTGACTTTAAATAAAAATGAAGCTAAGATTACCGTTTGTAATGTCCCGGACCGTCCGGGTGTGGCGGCAAGGATATTTAAAGACCTGTCCGGCTCCGGGATCAATGTTGATATGATCGTCCAGAATGTCAGCCATCTTCGCCAGACCGACATATCTTTTACCGTAAGCAAGGCCGATGTCTTAAGGGCGATTAAATTGACCAGGTCGGTGGCAAAAAGCATAGGGGCCGGCGAAGTCCTGGAAGACCAGGATATCGTCAGGGTTTCTGTTGTGGGAGTGGGGATGAAGTCTCATCACGGGGTGGCGGCGGCGATGTTCGGAGTTTTAGCTAAAAATAAGACTAATATCGAGATGATCTCGACTTCCGACATAAGTATTTCTTGTATCATCCAACGGAAATTTGCGGAATCCGCAGTCAGGGCACTGCACGAAAAGTTTAAGTTAGCCAAGTGAGGTCATGATGCGCAAGGTCAGATTATACGATACTACTTTACGTGACGGCTCTCAAGGAGAAGGGATATCATATTCTGTCATTGATAAGATCCGTATCGCGCAGGAGTTGGATAAAATAGGAGTGCATTATATCGAAGGCGGTTGGCCGGGTTCAAACCCCAAGGATATGGAGTTTTTTCTTAATATCGCAAAGAAACGCCTTAAGAACAGTTGCATAGTAGCTTTCGGGTCTACGCGCAGGCCGCATATCGATGCTTCTTCCGATAACAACCTCAAGGCGATTTTAAAGTCGCAATGTAAGTCGGTCGCTATTTTTGGTAAGACCTGGGATCTGCACGTAAAAGACGTTTTAAAGACCACGCTGGAAGAAAATGTCAATATGATCAGTGATTCCGTAAGGTTTCTTTCAGGGAAAGGAATGGATGTATTCTATGACGCCGAGCATTTTTTTGATGCCTACAGCGCAAATCAAGAATATAGCTTAAAATGCCTGTTTGCCGCTCAGGAAGCGGGCGCAAAAGCGGTAGTCTTATGCGATACTAACGGGGGAGCAATGACGAGCCGGGTAGTTTCGATTATCCGGCAGGTCCGCCCTAAGATAAAGGTTTGGCTGGGTATACATTGCCATAATGATTCGGGCTTAGCCATAGCTAATTCTGTATGCGCCGTAGAAGAAGGGTGCGATATAGTGCAGGGCACTATCAATGGATACGGAGAAAGATGCGGCAACGCGGACTTGATCCCAATTATAGGGAATTTGAGATTGAAGCTCGGTTTTGATTGTATAGGCAAGGAGAAATTAAAGGAATTGACGCATATTTCTCATTTTGTCAGCGAGATCAGCAATATGAAACAGCGGAACGATCAGCCTTATACCGGGGCTTCTGCTTTTGCGCATAAGGCCGGAGTGCATATCAACGCGGTAATGAAGAATCCGCGTTCGTATGAACATCTCGACCCGGCTTTAGTGGGCAACCGGCGCAGGATCCTGGTATCTGAGCTTGCGGGAAAGACCGGAATGCTTATTCGCGCAAAGGGCCTGAACCTTGACCTGAATAAAGAGGACCCTAAAACAAAACGTATTTTAAAGCTTGTGCAATCATTAGAGCATCAGGGGTATCATTTTGAGGCCGCGGAGGCGTCATTCGACCTGCTGATGAAAAGAGCCCTTAAGAAATATAAGAATTTCTTTGAATTAGAAGGGTTCCGCGTGGTCATAGAAAAACAATCCGATAAAAAGATCACTTCGGAAGCGATAATGAAGCTTAAGGTAAAAGGCATCACCGAACATACTGCCGCCGAAGGAGACGGCCCGGTAAACGCGCTGGATAACGCCTTAAGGAAAGCCTTGAGTGAATTTTATCCGACGTTATCCAGGATGCATTTGTCCGATTTTAAGGTCAGGGTCTTGGATGAAAAGAGCGGGACAGCCGCACGCGTGCGCGTGCTTATCCAATCACAGGACGAATCGGATAACTGGAGCACGATCGGCGTCCACGAGAATATCATCGAAGCCAGCTGGCAGGCCCTTGTTGACAGCATAGAATATAAATTATTGAAAGATCAGTCTAAATAAGGGATGCTTCTTAGGCAAGCCCGTAAGCGCTCTTGATACAATATCAAATATGAATGAGATTCCTTCCCGTTATGATCCAAAAGAAGTCGAGGATAAATGGTATAAGTTTTGGGAGGATAATAATCTATTTTCCGCAAAAGCCTGCTCTTCAAAAAATCCTTTCTCTATAGTCATCCCTCCGCCGAATGTCACAGGGATATTGCATATGGGCCATGCCCTGAATAATACTATTCAAGATATCCTTGTCCGTTATCACCGCGCCAAAGGTGATGAATCACTTTGGATGCCGGGGACTGACCATGCCGGTATCGCTACCCAGAATGTAGTCGAGAAATCTTTGGCTAAGCAGGGCATAAGCCGTAAGGATTTAGGCAGGGAAAAATTCGTCGAAAAAGTCTGGCAATGGAAAGAGCAATATGGCTCAACGATCATCCGTCAGCTTAAAAAATTAGGTGCATCTTGTGATTGGGCCAGGACGCGTTTTACTATGGACGAGGATTATTCGCGTGCGGTCAGGGAGGTTTTTGTGGCCCTTTGGGAGAAGAAACCCACAGGCCTGATTTATCAGGCTGACAAGATCATAAACTGGTGCCCGCGCTGTC
>JAFGET010000025.1 GCA_016931435.1 Candidatus Omnitrophota bacterium | reverse complement strand
TTGCACGCCGCCTTCCTTCTTGTAGGGGTTAGTACGGCTGGTGCCTAAGATAGTGCCGCCCTTAGGCAATATTCCCGACACAGAATCCAGATTTAAAGCAATAGTGTCGTTATCGATCAGGCCCTTCCAACCGTTCCTGAACCCTATTATTTCATATCCCTGGCTTAACCCTTTCCTTACTACCGCCCTGATTACGGGATTCAAACCCGGGCAATCACCGCCGCCTGTAAGTATTCCTATCTTCGACATGCCGTATTCTCCCTCCTCGTGCAAATTTTACTTTGAGTTTTAGTCCTGGGCCTATATTCTACGCTCTTCCGTAACCGCTGTAAGGTATAGAACCGCCCTCTTCTTTATCTGACTCTTTCTTTTTTTTGTCTCTTTCTTCGAAAGTCGTTATTTTCGCCACGTGGATCTTTACAATTATCTGTTCTTCGATACCCAAAACCTCCTGTATTTTAGACTTTGCCAATTCCTGCAGCCGCGCGGTCAATTCAGGGATACTGGCTTCGGAACCCAAGACTACCCTTAAGTCTACCATGATGCCTTTTTTTGTAGCTATGACGTCTGGGCGAAGCTCTTTTATCTCGGGAATGATCTTACCTAAACGCTTGATCAGGTCTTCAACTGCAGAAAGCGCGATGGTCACCTCCCCTGAAGAGGTATTGAAAGCTATGGTTTTTTCACGCTGAAAACGGCCCAAAATCAGCTGCGCAAAAGAAAAACTGATCAAGATCAAAAGAAAACCCGATAAGCCCAGCATTATCCGCGAATTAGTATTACACTGCAGGTAATCACAGGCGTTTTTTATATCCTGAGGCCCGAGTAGATTCAAGGAAAAGATTATTAATGAAACCCCGATCAAAATAATGACGGTAGCGTAAAAAATTATCCCTAGAACCGTAAATATCCTCATCTTGTCTCTCCTTTGATTGGCTATTTATCTATGCCCTGTATATTGATGTTGATATCCCTTACCGATAAGCTAGTCATTTTTTCAAGCGCCTGCCGGACATTTTCCTGGACGCGGTTGGCTATTTCCGGGATATTATATTCGTATTTTATAACTAAAGGTATGTCCAGCTTTACCTCGTCGTTCCTGTCTATGTCGACTTTTACGGCGAGATTCGACTTTTTTCCTATTAATTCCAGAATCCCGCTTTTAAAATCTCCCCCTACCCTTTTGACCCCCTCGATTTCCATTGAGGCCAAAGAGGCGATAGAGGCAATGACATTTTTATGTATCTTGATCATTCCCAGCTCAGTGCGAGTCTCATCTCTGTGCATTTGGCCTATCCCTCCGATTTCTCTTCTTCTTTCAGCATCACATCCTGGATGAAATGCGTTGAAATATCGCCCTTGATGAAAAGCGGATTTTCCAGTAAACGCTGATGGAACATTATCGTAGTCTTGATGGGAGAAATATAAAACTCATGCAAAGCCCTCTGCATGATACGGATAGCCTCGGTGCGGTTTGCCCCGTAAGCGATAAGTTTCGCTACCAGCGAATCATAATAGGGCGAAATTTCATATCCCGTATAGATATGAGTATCCAGGCGCACGCCTCTTCCGCCGGGAAGGTTTAAGGCTTCGATCTTACCTGGCGAGGGCATAAAATTATTTTCAAAATCTTCGGCGTTGATGCGGCATTCTATAGCCGCGCCTTTTATCTGGATGTTTTCCTGCTGGATCTTGAGCTTCTCCCCCTGCGCTACTTTTATCTGCTCTTTTATCAGGTCTATGCCGGTGACTATTTCCGTCACGGGATGCTCTACCTGTATCCGCGTATTCATCTCCATAAAATAAAAATCATTGTTTTTATCGAGCAAAAATTCTATGGTTCCGACATTCTCGTAGTTGACCGTTTTAGCCGCCCTTACCGCTAGATCCCCCAGGCGTTTGCGCAGCTTTGCGTCAACTACCGGAGAGGGCGCTTCCTCTAGTAATTTCTGATGCCTCCTTTGTATAGTGCAATCCCTTTCTCCCAGATGCACAACTTTACCGTGTTTATCAGCAAGGATCTGTATTTCGATATGGCGCGGTTTTTCGATGTATTTCTCGATATAAACATTAGGATTCCCAAAATTAGACTCCGCTTCCTGCTGCGCTGTGATCAGGCTTGAAATAAGACGGATATCGTTATGGCAGATGCGCATGCCTTTTCCTCCGCCGCCGGCAGAGGCCTTAATGATCACGGGATAACCGATTTTTTTCGCTGTCTTGATCGCTTCTTCCTTATTTTTGATCACCGCAGCGCTTCCCGGGACAATTGGCAATCCCGCTTTTTGCATAGTGGTGCGCGCCACCATCTTGTCGCCCATAAGCCTGATATTGTCTGGATTAGGACCGATAAAGGAAATATGGCAGGATTCGCAGATCTCTGCAAAATGCGGATTTTCCGCTAAAAACCCGTAGCCTGGATGGATTGCTTCTACGTCAGTGATTTCCGCGGCGCTGATGATGGCGGGAATATTCAAATAACTGCTGGAACTCTGCGCCTTTCCGATACAAACGGCCTCATCGGCAAATCGCACGTGCAGCGAATTCTTATCGGCTTCGGAATATACGGCTACCGTGCGGATGTTTAATTCTTTGCAGGCGCGGATTATTCTTAAGGCGATCTCGCCCCTATTTGCTATCAAGATTTTGGAAAACATCGAACACCTGAAAATCTTTCATTCAGTGAGATCCCCGCGCTTTCGAGAAAATTGAAGGCAAATTTTCGAAGTGATTAAATGCAGGGAAGCGCACTAAAATTTAGAGCGGCTCTATTAAAAACATCGGCTGACCGAATTCAACCGGTTCGGCGTTATCGACCAGGATTTCCGTGACCTTGCCTTTGATCTCGGATTTTATCTCGTTCATAAGTTTCATCGCTTCGATGATGCAGATAACCTGCGCGGGCTCAATCACCTGGCCTACCTCCACATAAGCAGCGGATTCGGGAGAAGGAGCGCGATAAAACGTGCCGACCATAGGGGCTTTTATTTCTACGACCTGCGATGATATTTTCTCTGTTGCCTCAAGGGGCAACCCCTGATGCGCGTGGGCGACCCGTTGCTTTTCTATCGAAATATGCCCGCCCGCCCCTTCCTGGACGGCTTCTTTCTTTTTTAGCTTAACGCGCATTCCGTCTTTTTCTATTTCAAGCTCAATGATCCCTTGTTCGTTCATCAGGTTTATCATTTCTTTAATTTCTTTTATATTCATTTTTAAGCCTTTTTATTGCACCCTTTCTACATATTCGCCGCTGCGGGTGTCGACTTTTATCCTATCCCCGATATTTATAAAGAGCGGGACTTGTACCACTGCGCCTGATTCTATCTGCGCTGGCTTTGTCCCGCTTTTTGCCGTATCCCCCTTTATGCCGGGTTCGGTGTGAGTTATGGTATATTGAACGAAATTAGGCAGGTTTACGTTTAAAATATCGTCCTTATAGGAATAAGAGGCAACCTCGATATTGTCTTTTAAGAATTTTATTTTATCGCCTAAGATATCTTTTGAGATGGCTATCTCTTCAAAGTTCTCCTGGTCCATGAAATTATAGATCTCTCCGGTAGAATAAAGAAACTGCAATTTTCTCTCTTCGACATAAGCCTCTTCGATCTTTTCATCGCCCCGGAAAGTCCTCTCCAAGATCAAAGAATTCTTTAGATTCCTTAATTTAGTACGCGTAAAAGCCGCGCCCTTGCCTGGTTTTACGTGCTGGAATTCAACCACCATGTAGACAATCCCGTCTACTAAAATAGTCAGGCCTGATTTGATCTCATTTATCGAGATTCCCACTGATTATTTCCGCTCCTCTATCGGTTACCAAAACCATATCTTCGATCCTGACACCGAATCTTCCCGGCAGGTATATTGCCGGTTCGATCGTAAAAACCATGCCCGGCTTCAGTCTTTCTTTGGTCCTCGGGCCGATATTCGGCTCTTCGTGCACATCAATGCCTATGCCGTGGCCTAAATTATGAGTAAAAAACCCGCCGTAGCCTTGCTGGGCGATATATCGGCGGGCAACTTCATCTATTTTATTTATAAAGACGCCTGGTTTTATTTCTTTGATTGCCCTGTCTTGCGCGCGGCAAACTACATCGTAAATCCTTTTGAATTCAGAAGTTATTTTACCCAAAAAGAAAACCCTTGTCAAGTCGGATTTATAGCCTTTATACTCTACCCCAAAATCAATAAGCACGGGCCCCTTATCCCTGAGCTTCCTCTGTCCGGTAAGGTGGTGCGGGAATACCGAATTCGTCCCGAAGGCGACTATTGTATTAAAAGCCGGCCCGGAAGCCCCTTTTCTTTTGGAAAAAAACTCAAGCTCTGAGGCGATCTCCGACTCGGTTTTTTTACAGGAGATATTCTTTTTTATGAATTTAAAAGCCGAGGCAGCTATATCCGCGGCCTTTTTTATATTAGCCAGCTCCCCGGGGCCTTTAACCGCCCTGAATTCTTCCGTGAAACGACTTAAAGGGACTAATGCCGCCTTTCCCTTTAAGGACGTCTTTAGTTTGGAGTATTGCGCGAAATTTAAGTACCTTTCTTCAAAACCGACGCGCCTGGATTTTAAGTCCGCGCAGAGGCGGGCAACGCTATCAAAAATGGAATAATCTACGATTTTGATATCGATATCTTTTTTTACTTTCTTTTTTGCCTCTTCGCTATAACGGGGATCCGTTATGTAGAATTTTTTTTTAGGGGATAACAAAAGTAAGGCGTCGCGGCTATTGAAGCCCAAAAGGTAGGATATGTTAGAAGCGCAGGACAAAAGCACGCAATCCAGGCCTTGACGGGCCATTTTATGGATAATGGCTTTTATCATAACAGGTCTAAAAGGGCCGAAAGCCCCAAGGTATAGCTTTTGGCGCCGAATCCCATGACCGTGCCTGATACGACCGCGCTGATCAAGGATTGACGCCGGAATTCCTCTCGGCGGTGTATATTGGAAAGGTGGACCTCGACAGCCAAAATACCTGAACCGGAGATCGCGTCTCTTATTGCTACGCTGGTATGGGTATAGGCAGCCGGATTTATAAGAAGACCGCAAAATTTATTCCTGCTTTTACCGATCAGATCGACGATTTCTCCTTCGTGGTTGGATTGGACGATCTTAAGCGTTACTTTATGTTTTTTCGCCGCCTTCCTTAAGGCGCGGTTGATCTCTGTTAAAGTGACCTTGCCGTAAATGGCTGGCTCTCTTTTACCCAATAGATCCAGGTTCGGGCCGTGTATTACTAGGATCATTTTCATAAATTTTTCTTTCTCAAAAGGTATAATCTATCAGGACTCTGCCTCTTCGATCAGCATGATCGGAATACCGTCCTTGACAGGGTATTTCTTACCACAGTTCTTACAAACGATCTTTTCTGTCTTAAGCTCCACATCGCCTTTGCATGCAGGGCAAGCTAAGATCTCAAGAAGTTCTTTGTCTATCATTTCGGATCCCCCTTTGTCTTTGACACGTACTGCATCTTTAATTCGTAAATGATATTTTCCAATAACTGAGACTCCTCTTTAGTCAGATTGCCTTTAGTCTTTTCTTTAAGGATATCCAGGGTGTCGATTATGAATTTTGCCTGCGGTATATTTTCCTCCTTCTGGTTTGTCGCCGGGTTAGGCATCTGCCCTAAAAAAATCGATGCCTGGATAGCCAGGGTAGTCACAAAAAAGTTAAAACTTGCCTGAGGGGAGTCTTCCCGGGGTTCATTTTTCAAAGTGTCCTTTTCTTTTGTTACGCTTTCTTTCCAGCTTTCATCGATACTTTTTTCATCAGCCATAATTATTCCTCCCTCGTAAGATACTTTTATTTAATTCAGCCAAAAGACATCTGCGATTAAAATCCATCGGGGCTATCTTCAATATATGATCATGCCGGCATAACCCACAACATTATCAAAATCACCGCTTACTTCGCCGCTTGTCTGATAATCGACCAATTCGGCCTGTGTCGCCCCCAGTTCTTTAGCTGCAGAAAGCATGATTGCTACCGGGGCATACCCGCACATAGAAATATCCAGGCCTAGGACTCTACGCGCAAGTTTATCTTCGTCTAACTGGTTTATCGCTTCTATTGCTGCGCTATCTTTTTTCTTAGCTTGCGAAAAAGGCTCGTAGTGCGTCATATCGCTGCTGGCGACTATCAAGCAAGAATCCTTTAGGCCCGCATCCATGACAGAATCCGCGATAGCCTTACCGATCTCCTTAAGGATACGCGACTCCTCCGGAAATACCACTATGGGCACGATCTCGAAATCTTCTTTCAAATATTGGATGAGAGGCAGTTCTACCTCTAACGAGTGTTCGCGCATATGCGCGAGGGAGTCATCTTCAAGATATTTAGATCTAGCCAATATGCTTTTAGACAGCGAAGAGTCGATCCTTGTCTTCCTTAAAGGAGTCGCCCATTCGCCTTCGGTCATTATGCTGAATTTTGCGCCGGAACCCGTATGATTTGGCCCGATAAGGATTATTTTTTTCTTAATATTTACACGGGAAAATGTCCTCGCGGCGACTTTGCCTGAAAAAATATAGCCGGCGTGAGGCACAATACAGGCAATAGCTTCTATGGCAGGCGTTTTTTTGCTTAAAAACCCACGGATCTGTTTCCTGATATCCGCTTCGCCTGAAGGATAAAATTGCCCCGCAACCACTGGTTGCCTGATCTTAGTTTCCATCGGAAAAGATATTTTCTAAAAATGCCTTACTTTGTTTCAATTCTTCCGCGGTCGCCGGATGATGGACTTCCAATACTTTGAGTGCGCAAGAAGGGATACCGGCTTTAAGCCTTTTAAAATCCACTTCCCCTTTGCCGGCAGGCTGATGGTCAAGAAGCCCTACGACATCATGCAGGTGCACCCCCAGCATATTATTACTAAAAAGATTTAAATATTCTTCTTGCGCTTCGAAACCGATCTTGTCCCGCACCTGCGAGTGGCCGGTATCATGCCAGTATAATATATTCGAACCTTTAAATTTTTCAAATATCACTTTAATTTCCGGCAAGGATGGGATTTCCCGGTAATAAAAACGAGTTTCTATTCCTAGAAAGATACCGCGGGCCTTTGCGTAAGCGCTCAATTCATCTAAGCTCCTGAGCAATTCCTCGAAAAAAGGAGCCGCTTTGTCAGCGCGTTCTTTCATAAAATCGTTTTTTAGATCTCTGGATTCCCGGGAATCGCCTAAGCCGCGCTGGTACAGATCGATGAGTTGGCGGGTCTTATCAGCTATCTCTACCCTTCCGCAATGCAACACTACTGCTTTGGATTGAAAGATACAGGCGGTATCGATGGTTTTTTTGGTGTGGCGCAGCGCCTCTTGCCTTTCATCTTCATCCAGGGAAGCCAAGGAGTAATGGTCAGGCAAAACCGCCTCGCCTTTTATTCCTGCGGGCACGGGGCAGAAGTTGTGCAGACTTGCGATTTTGATCTCTTGTTTTTTAAATAACTGCAGGACGCCTTGAATTATTTGTTCGGAGAGATTGAAGCTTAGCTCCAGCCTCCTAAAGCCCAGCTCTTTGACCTCAGAGACCAATTCCTCGGCGCGCTCATGCCGAAAAGCATTCCAGGAAGTAGAAAGCGCCAGTTCCATAAATTATTTTCTTGTACGCCTGGATTTTTTTCTTTTCCGCTCGCTGGGTTTTTCGTAGTGCTTGCGGTCGCGAAGCTCCCTTAAGATGCCTTCTTGCTCGATCTGCCTTTTAAAGCGGCGCAACGCCGATTCAAAAGATTCGTCTTTCTTTACTTCGACCTGTGGCATATATGAATCACTCCCTTCTACTATAATTTTAGACAAATACTATACCATCGTTTAAGAAAAGTGTCAATTAAATTAAAAACGGGGTTTAAAACAACGAGAGATCAATAAAATCCTGCAGGGTTAATTTTTCCGGGCGGCTATCAGGATCGATCTTGTATTTCAGAAAGAACCCTTCCAGTTTACCGGCAGGCATGATTGCCTTGAGGCTGTTTCTCAGGGTCTTTCTGCGCTGGCTGAATGCCGCGCGGATGATCTTAAAAAGCACTTCCTCTTGTTTGGATTTTAAATACGGCTTTTCTCTTATTTTCAACCTTAAGAAAGCCGAATCTACTTTCGGCACGGGATAAAAGCAGGTTTTTTTTATGGAAAAAAGTATGTCCGGCTGGGTAAAGTAACGCGCAAAGCAACTAAAAGAGCCGTAATCCTTTGATCCGGCAGAAGCAATGACCCTGGTGGCAAATTCCTTTTGCACGGTAAGGAATATGTCTTCTATTTGATCGCGGTATTTCAAAAGGTATTCGATGATAGGAGAACTGATATAGTAAGGAATATTCCCGATTACCTTGATCTTTCTGCCGGCTTGTTTAAAGTAATCCCCGGGGTCGTATTTTAAGATATCCTGGCGGATAATTTTTACATTATTATATTGACGCAGGCTTTCCTTTAAAATATCGCAGAGGCCCGGATCGATCTCTACCGCCCATAGATTAGCTACGCGCTCTGCCATTTCCTGCGTCAACTCCCCTCTCCCGGGCCCGATCTCTAATATATTGTCCGACGGCCCAAAAGCGCAGGCATTCAAGATCTTTCCGATGATGTTCTTATCTATTAAAAAATTCTGACCTAATCTTTTTTTTGGTTTAAGGCGCATTTTATGGCCAGTCTTATAGCGCTGATCAAAGAAGACGGATCGGCGAGATCAGGCTTTGCGGCGATATCAAAAGCTGTGCCGTGCAAAGGCGAAGTGCGGATAAAAGGCAAGCCGTAAGTCAGATTTACCCCACTTTCTGCGCCG
>JAFGET010000024.1 GCA_016931435.1 Candidatus Omnitrophota bacterium | reverse complement strand
CGCAGGTTTTTAGCTATATAAGGGATATATTCAGCAGGCTTGCTGAGGCGCGCGTGCGCGGATATAAGCCGGGAAGGTTTTCTTTTAATGTCAAAGGCGGACGCTGCGAAGCATGTATGGGCGATGGCATAAAAAAGATCGAGATGCATTTTTTGCCCGACGTTTACGTAAAATGCGATGTATGCGGCGGAAGGCGTTTTAATGATTCTACCCTGGAAGTCAAATATAAAGGTAAGTCTATTGCCGATGTCCTTGAGATGACCGTTGAGGAAGCGATGAGCCTTTTTTCTAATATACCCAGGATAAAAAATATCCTTGATTATCTTTATGACGTCGGTTTAGGCTATATACAGCTGGGGCAGCCTGCCACCACATTGTCAGGCGGGGAGGCGCAGCGTATTAAGCTTTCATCCGAATTAAGCAAGCGCTCAAGCGGAAAAACGCTTTATATCCTGGATGAGCCTACGACAGGGCTGCATTTTGCCGATGTAGAGAGGCTTGTTTCGGTGTTAGAGAGGCTGGTCGATAAAGGAAATACGGTAATTGTCATCGAGCATAACCTGGAAGTGGTCAAATGCGCGGATTATATTATCGACCTGGGTCCCGAAGGAGGAGAAAAGGGCGGCGAGATCGTAGCTAGCGGCAGCCCGGAAGAGTTGGTTTTAAGCAAGAAGTCTTATACCGCCAGATTCCTCAAAAAGTATATTGAACAACTAAAAGATAAATGATATATTTGTACTACCTATGCCAAGATTAAACTTTAATCATATAATCATACTCGTATTTCTTTTATTGATTGCTAATTGCGAGTTGCGGTTTGTTAGCCATGGCTTATTTGCGCAAGAACAAAATAAGGAAGAAGAATCCTTTTTTATGGCAAATAAGGCTTTTGAGGACGGTTTTTACGAAGTAAGCCTTGAGCTTCTGGAACGTTTTTTGAAAAATTACCCTTCTTCAAAGAGCATCGGCAAGGTGCATTTATTGATCGGGCAATGTTATTTCCGTCAGAATAAATTCCTTGAGGCCTTGAAAAAATTCGAAAGCCTTATTGAGGAGCCCTATAGTGCCGGTATAAAGGATGCCTGCCTTTATTGGATCGCAGAAGTGCATTTTAAGGGGAATAATTTTTTGAAAGCCGCCGAATTCTATAAAAAGATCATCGACGGCTATCCAAAATCTCCATACCTGATGCACGCCTATTATTCTCTTGGTTGGTGTTATTACCAGGAGCATTTATACGCCGAGGCGCTCAGTTATTTTAAATCAGTCGAAGAGAAATTTCCTAAAGAAACCGTAGCGCAAGACGCTTCTTTTAAGACGGTGGAAGCCCTTTACAACCTGAAACGTTACGGTGAGCTAAAAGATGAGATCAACGCTTATTTAGGCGCGTATCCTGATGACAAAGAAAAAAAGCCGTACCTTTATTTTTACATGGCAGAGGCAGATTATTACCTGGAAGATTTTACCCGCGCGATAGAGGAATATTCTAAAGTCACCGCCGCGGCGGTAGAAGAAAACATAAAGGCCTTATCCAGGCTGGGGATGGGCTGGTCTTTTTTAAAACAGAAAGATTACGCAAAAGCGGAAGACGCCTTAAGGGCGATAAAAGAGGATGAGCTTAAAAAAGACAACCGCGACATCCTGTTTTTAGCAAAGGCCTCGTTGAGTTTTGAAAAAAAAGATTTTGCCCAAGCCAGGGATTTTTATGGCCGGTTAAGGGGCTCTACTTCAGATCCGCTTGTCTTATCGCAGGCGTACCTGGGGGAAGCGGATGCCCTTTATAATATGGCGTTGTATCAGGATGCCATAGCCTTATATAGCGATGCGCTTAAAAAATATTCCCCGGGAGATTGCCCGCAGGATATTATGGATAAATTGCATTACGGCCTGGCCTGGGCGATGCTTAAGGAAGGGGAGTTCAAGGGAGCTATAGAGCAATTCCAGAAGATAGTCAAGCAAACAGACGATAAAATCGTAAAGGTCTCTGCCCTCTGCCATATAGGAGACGCTTATCAGGACTCGGGCGATTATAAAAAGGCGCAGGAGGCTTACGATAGCATATTAAAAAACTACCCCGATAGTTTTTATAACGATTATGTCCAGTATCAGCTGGGGTTGACTTTATTGAGGAGTTCGAATTACGACGGAGCGATTATCGCTTTTCAGAACGTAAAGTCAAGGTTCCCCGGTACCAAGCTTATAGATGACGCCGCTTACGCCCTGGGCCTGGCTTATTTTCAAAGAGAGGATTATAATTCAAGCAGGGAGGTTTTTTCAAAATTCAGGGATGAATTTGCCGGCAGTTCCTTAAAACCCCAGGCTGTATACCTGTTGGGCAGCAGTTTATACAATCTGGGAGAATTTTCCGAAGCGATCGAGGCTTTTAAGGATATAATTAAATCGTACGGTCAGGATATCGAGCTTGTTCAAAAAGCCGAATATGAGATCGCCGATTGTTATTATCGCATGGGTAACGAAAAGGAAGCGATGTCCAGATTGAATTCTTTGCGGACAAAATACCCCGATTCGGCGCTTACCCTTGAGGTAGTCTGGTGGCTGGGAGAATATTATTACCGTAAAGGTGATTTTAATCTTTCGCGAAGATATTTTTTGTCATTGGTCAACGATTTCCCTAAGAGTGATCTAGTCGCTGACGCTTACTATTACCTGGGGTTGACTTATGAAGAGGATGCCAAGTATGAAGAAGCCGTTGAGAACTTCAAAAAAGTCACAGGATCGGCCGGTTCAGACCTGGCCGGGCAGGCGTATATACGCATTGCCGATATCTATATAGAACAGGGGAAGTTGGAGCCGGCTCTTGAGGTCTATTTTAAAGTAAAAGAAGATTATTCTAATCTGGCAGCTTTGCTTTATCCTAAAATAGGGGATCTATACCGCAGGATGAATAATTTTTCAGAAGCGATAAATTTTTACCTTCTAAGTCTTGACATCGCGGGGGTAAGGCAGCTTGCTGATATACAGTTTAAAATAGCCGAGTCCAAAGAGGCGATGAATGCACCGGATGAGGCCGTGGAAGAATATTTAAAGGTGCCTTATTTATATTCAGAAAACGGTATTTTGGCGGTACGGTCTTTTTTGAGGGTAGCGGCGATCTATGAAAGCAGGCAGGCTTTTGATAAGGCCGAAGAAGTCTATAAGAAACTTATTTCAATGGGTGTTGAAGAGGCCAAATACGCGCAGGAAAGGATTGATTGGATCAGGGCAAATGTTAAATGAGCCCTGTCATGTATCAGGTTTCAAAAGACAAATAATTTTTTTGAAAGGAGAAAGTGATGG
>JAFGET010000023.1 GCA_016931435.1 Candidatus Omnitrophota bacterium | reverse complement strand
TACAAAAACTTAAATTATTATTATAACACAGAACATACCAAAATATACTATTTTTTTATTGCAAAAAGAGGGTTACGGCAGGCTTTTTCAGAATATAAAAATCAACTTAAAAATGACTGGTATAATTTATCAATATCTTCAAAAAGGCGTTCCTTAAGGAACCTGGTCTTTACAAAATCGCGCCCCCGCCCCCCCATTTCTATGCGTAAAGCGCTGTTTTGAGCTAAAAACAATAAAGCGTAGGCCAATCCGCCGGCGTCAGAAGGTTTTACCAGCAAGCCATTCTCAAAAACCCTAAAGCCCTTCTTCTCTTTGCCGGCGTCTTCTTTACCCAATAGATCCCTTACCCCTCCGATATCAGTCGCTACAACCGGGCGGGCTGATGCCATTGCCTCAATAAGAGAAACAGGAGTCCCCTCGTTAATCGAAGTAAGCGCCACAATATCAAGGTCCTGATAAACCCTGGCTAAATCTTTTTGCCAACCCGAAAAATCTACCGCGGATTTCAACCCTAAAAGACTACACTGCCTTTCTAACTCCTGTCTTAATTCTCCGTCTCCAATAATATGAAACCTCACTTCTGCGCAAGGATCTTCCTTGATCATCTTTGAGGCGGCTGTAAGAAATAGTCTGTGGTTTTTGATGGGAACGAGCCTGCCGACGATACCGATGTTCACCGCAGGGCGGATTTTGGGAGGGACATTTAAAAAACTGTCCAATTCAAACCCCAGAGGTATGACTTCGATCTTTTCTCTTTTTGCTATCCCTAAAGAAACGATTTCTTCCTTTACGCTTTCGCTTACAGTAATGATCTTTGCGCAAAATATGGCTAAAAAACGCTCTATAAAAATAAACAGCCTGCTGGATAATCTATTGAAATATCCTTCGAATACATGCCCGTGAAAGGTATGAAAAAGGACTATCTTTTTTTTAGGATGTAAAAAATTATATCCGGCGCAGGCAAGGCGCCCTAAGGCACCGGCCTTAGCGGTATGGGTATGGACGATATCCGGCCTTTCCTGGATCAGGAGCCAATAAATACCCCCTAAAGCCGAGAGGTCGCGGAAAATATTCAACTCTCTGCGCAGTTGAGGCATAAAAACCGCGCGAATATTCTTTCTGAGGGCGTAATAAGACATATCCCCCTCTTTACCGCTTAGGTCTCCATATATAAGCAGAGAATCATATTTTGTTTTATCAAGCCCGTCATTAAGCAAGACTACATGGATCGCCGGGCCGCCGATATTAAGCCTGGCGATGATCCTTAGTATCTTTATTTTTTTCATCTGAATTTAAGCTAAAAAGGAGGGAGATTCAAAGCCTGCTTTAATTCTTCTTCAAATACGCGATTATATCTTTGATTATTTCCGATAATTTATAGGTTGGCTTGAAACCGACAAGTTTTTTGATCTTTCCTATATCGGGCACTCTGCGCTGCATATCCTCAAAACCTTCTTCGTAAGCCTTCTCGTAAGGAATATATATCAGTTTCGATTTACTCCCGGTTATTTTTATGATCTCCCTTGCCAATTGCTCTATGGTGATCTCTTCCTGGCTGCCTATATTAAAGACATCTCCCGTTGACTTTGGTTCTTTCGACAATTTAACCAGGGCAGAAACCGCGTCCTTTACATGGAGAAAACAACGGGACTGCTTGCCGTTGCCGTAAATCGTGATCGGTTTATTCTTTAAGGCCTGCTCCACGAAGCGCGGTACAACCATCCCGTAAGCGCCTGTCTGCCTGGGGCCCACGGTATTAAACAAGCGCACTATTATAGCAGGCAGGCCGTATTCCTTCCAATAGACATAAGCCAGCATCTCATCAACTGCTTTTGCCGTGGAATAACTCCATCTTGACTTTAAAGGCGAGCCCAGTATCCGGTCGTCGCCTTCTTTCAGGGGGCCGTTTGTATTTTTTCCGTAGATCTCTGAAGTAGAGGTGATCAATACCTTACGATGATACCTGTGCGCCATCTCAAGGACCATTTCGCTTCCCTTAATATTGGTAGTCAGGGACTCCATGGGTTTCTTGACTATCAATTCCACCCCCACCGCCGCGGCTAAATGAAAAATAAAATCGGATCTTTCGATCAATTTATCTAATAAGTACTGATTAAGGATGCTGCCGACTACCAACTGGAAATCAGGGTTATTCCTGAGGTGATCGATGTTCTCCATCCTGCCGGTTGAAAAATCATCTAAAATGCAGACCTTATGGCCTAGTGCTAATAGGCTTTCCGATAGATGCGAACCGATAAAACCGGCGCCTCCGGTGATCAAGAAATTCATGCTCTTTTCCTTTTTATAAGCTTTCCTCGGGCTTAATCGATCATCCTGGGACAAACTTATAGCTTACAGTTATAAGAATTAAGTACGAGTCTTAAAAAAATACTGCTTTTTTTAAGGTCGCAGTGCGCTGTATCGCAGAATAATCCGCTTATCGCGGCAAACAAATATAAACCTCTTAAAACCCAGCCCCAAAGCAATATCTGCTTGCCGAATAATAAAGATAACAGGGCATCGGTGCTTATGATAATAACTACCATGAAACTTACGGTTCTAACCGGGGAACAAAATAATCTTTCTTTGGCCGCCCGGACCAAATTAAATATTATGACGCTATTTAAAACTTCGGGCAATCCGGATGCCGACCTTTCCCAAAGATATCTTATTCTCCTGAAGGAAATACTTTCTTCAAGGATAAAACAGATCTTTTTAAATCTAATAAATTCTCTCATTGAATACATAAAAAAACTATGCTTTAAAAAAAACTTCAATTCCTTTAAGCCGGCTTGCGCTGCTTTTATAATGATACTGCCTTCGTATGCCAACCGTGTCAAATGATCAAAATAAAAACATCTGTCGGAAGTTTCTTTTAATACGCCTAAAACTATGGAATTATTATAAATTTTTTCTTGTGTCACGTTTCCTCTATTTCTATTATTGTCCCGGAAATCCAGTAGTAAGTTGAAAAAAAAGTAATCTGGCTGCCGATCTTAACCGGCGTCTCTTTATAAAATAAATTTCCTCCGGCGTCATAGTTACACAAAAGGTCTAAAGAAGCTACTATGTCATCGCAGGAAGGGTCAGTAATAAAGACTATCTTGCTTTCTTCTAATTTTAATGCCTGGACCTTGGATGGGCTGCGGCTGATTATCTTATTCAACTTAGCTATCGTGCGGGAATCTTTTTCTTTCTGCACATCGCCTTCGTTTATCGCGCTACTTACTTCCGAAGGAAGAGAGAAGAATTTTATCTTTACTTTCATCCATTTTTCGTTTTTGGACTGCTCGATGATGGGGATGGCTTTAACATAGTATTTGTCGGTCTTAAAGCTTATGGGGACCCCGTTTATGATCTGCTGATTGTTATAAAAGAGGCTGTTGTTCCTGACCTCGGCGCGGATCTTGATGCTGGCGGGCACTTGCTTGAACCGCGAGAATTC
>JAFGET010000022.1 GCA_016931435.1 Candidatus Omnitrophota bacterium | reverse complement strand
CCCGAAAGCCCATATCCTTGAGCTTTGCCACTCCCTCTTTAAAACTCTGGGGATTAAAAGACCAGGCAGGAGCGACGATGCCGATGACATTGCCTTTTTCAAGGCGACGGGGCTTTCTCAGCTTGCGTTTATACATTCTGGTCTTTTACCTGTATCTTCGGCAGCCAGATAGCCCGGTGGGTAAGGGTAAACCTGCCCTGTATATACTGCCAGGCCTTCTCGACCATCCTGCCGGTGATATGAGCCACCAGATCATCCGGTACGCCGTCTTTATATTTTGATTGGGGGACGATCGAACACTGGTCATTCATATAATCGATGACGATGAATTTCCCGTTTTTTTTGCTTACCGCTATTTCACAGGAAAACCAGTCTATTTTAGTCACCCTGGCGATCTCCGTAGTGATACGCGTAAGGGGCAACAACTTGAATTCATCCATTTCCTTTAATGTGACCTGCCTGTAAATGTGGGTCTCGGGATTCCACCAACAGGGGATGATCTCCCCGAATAAATGAAATATGCGGAACCACGCCGGCTCGCCCCCTAACTCCTTCGGCTCTATAAACTCCTGGAGCAAAAAATTGTCTCCCGGGTCATACTTACGCGCCTCGGCGATCTCCTTTAGGGTCCATTTGCTGTTTATGATCTTTACGCCTTCGCGCGCGTATCCTAAAGCCGGCTTGATCACAAAAGGAAAACCCAGCTGCTCTTTTTCCTCTTCGGTGAGCTTTCGTGTCGGCTCCCAGTTCCTGATAAGTATGGTAAAGGGGACGGGTATATTATCGCGCGCCAGGTCAAAATGGGTGATAGATTTGTCGGAAGCGGCCTTTACGTCGTCGGGATCGGCCACGACCCTTGTGCCCGAGTCTTTCAGGGCGTAGGTAAACTGGGTAAAATCGTCTTTGGAATCATGGGTCTCGGAAGCCATATCAAGATAGAATTTCAACCTGAATTCGCCCTTTTTTATCTTATTCACCAGGGGAGAAAGGGACTTGGTGTGGATATAGATAAATTTCAGCCTGCGCGCTTCGCATTCCGCTTTAAGCGCCTTTATAAAAAGCTCTTCATCGTCGTTTTCTATGCGCCATCCGATACCGAAATCAAACGTTTCCACCCAGCCTCCTTTCTTTACATAACCTAAGAGCGCTTTATTCCGTTATTATAATAGTGTAGATATTTTACATCCGGAATCCATCCAGGGCAATATAATCTTTTGTAATAACGCCAAAGATCAAACCTCGCGCGGCAATGAGGACAGCTCTATCAGAAGGCTCGGAAAAATAAGGAGTTGGGAAGAAGCGGCCTTAATCGGCGGGGAGCATATCGTGTTTTATTTCTAATTCTATAGTGCTGTTATTCAAGGTTATCTCGCAGCTTAGATCGTCCTGCGGTCTTCCGTTTAAGCCCTTAAGATAACCTTGCTCTAAAACCAGGGTGCTGTTTGTGGCATTGATGATATCCGCCCTCGTGGCAAGCTCTCCGTATTGTATGCCGTACTTGGCAGCGTTAGAATATGCCTTGCGCATATAATCCCCTTCCACGATACGGTGGATATTGGGAGAAAACCCCAAAAAAGAAAAAATGACTATGGAGATGGATAAAAATATGGAAGCGATAATCAATATCATTGGACGATATCCACGAACCAAAAACTTATGTTTTCGGTTTTAGAAATGTTTTTAGGCAAGCCGGCAGCTGCTTTTTCGCTGACGGCGTTAACGGTCACGCTTAAAAAATTCGGTTCATCCATGGGTATATAAGTGAATTCCACGTTGGGCTGGTATCTCCCCTCGATAAGGACTTCGTTTGCTACGACCGAACCGTTGACTATAGTCTCCAGTATAAAATCCCGGTTAAGCGGATCAGTCGTATACTTGTACCATACGTTGTCATCCAGGTCATCCGCCGTCACGTTATAGATGTCCGACTCGCCAAAAAACCCGAACTCGGATTTTGTCTGCTCGATCGAAGGCGAAAAAGCCGAGACATTATCTAGGCGCACGGCGCTGGCACAACGCAGCCGCATATCTTCCAGGGTATAATCCATCTGCGAATATATATTATAACGCTCGGCATCCGCGTTTATATACCTGAAAAAAAGATTACCTAAGGAAAAAATTATGACGCATAAGACCCCCACCAGCATCATCACTACCAGCAATTCAATGAGGGTAAAGGCCTTTTTAGGTGGCATGAGCATCTTATTTTTCAAAAGCCATGACTACTATATTAGCTTCCCTCAGGCTTACGGTTCCTCTTGAGAATTCCTTATTCCAGTATAAAAGCAGAGTATGCTCTCCGGCAGCTACATCATTTATGCCCACTATATTGCTGATCAAAGGCTGCGTAAGCAGCGGAGTGCGCGTCTCTATAGGATAACTTACAGCCGGCTGGCTTGCCGTTTGTAAATAGCATTGCGTATAAAGCGTATCCGAAGGCAGGACCAGCCCGTCGGGGTCCTTTACATCAATAGCGATATTATACACTACCAGGAGATTTTTTTCTACCTCATAATCAAAGACCAGCTTGACCCCGTCTATGGAAGAAGGAGTTGTGCTGGCATAAAGGGGAGTTGCGTCATCGGGGATAAAATTCCTGGAAGTGCTGTGGATATAAGGGTATGGCTTGATATTCACCAGCCGCGCTTCTTTTAGATTTTTGCCGCCGCGCATATTATCTTCAAGATAAGAAGCTATGACACTGATGTGCTTATACGGAATGACCGGGCCGGGAGCGCTGCCTGCATGCCTTTCGCTGACTAGCGCCTCCCAATCAACCTTCATTCCGCTGGAATAGACTTCACTGCCCGTAAAATTACCTACCTCAAGGGCAGAGTATGACTTTGTCAGGTATCTCTCCATCCTGGCCAAAGCCACACTCATCAAGCGGGACTTGTTTTCTGCTTGCCTAAGCAAAAAAGTGCCCCCTCGGTACCCGACGACCATAGTGTAAAGGCCGATCCCTATCAACACTACGGAAACGAGTATTTCAAAAAGCGTGAAACCCTTTAACCGGTCTTTTACTTTCATAGCACTGCTTATGCCGCAGCAGCTTAATCGGCCTTCTCTCCCATGATCAGAGGCAGGAACATGATCTCCATGCTGTGCTCTTTGACCGCGCTGCTTACCTTCATAGCGCTGTCGTTACGCCAACGGACTTCGATATTTACGGTCTCCGGAAAAGTTCCGCCAAAAAGAGAAGCATCGATCACGGCGCTGCCGGTGTTCGTAGGATCGCTGACATTGACGCCGCCTTTACTATCCGTGCCCGGAACTGTCATCACCGCTTCCTGTCCGACGGGATTACCGTTTATAAACAACCTGCTTCTTACTTCACCGGCGGGATAGCTGCAATTATACCTGCCGTGGAACGGTTTGCAAAATCGCGGCCAGGGGTTCGGGCATGAGGCTGACTGCCCCACTACGCGCAGGACCCAGCTGACGACTAACGTCGAGGTCTTACGGTAATCCGCGGGAATGCTGTAGTTTTTCTTCAAATCCGTAGCGGTATAATCATTGCAATTCCCGGTCTTGCATTTTAAGCTGATCTGCTGAGGTAAAATCACGTTATCGCAGTTAGGGTTATCGCTTGAGCTAGTCATCTTTGGCCAACGGCCGGCATCTAAGACTAACGAAGTGGTCCCCGGGACGCTTAAGATGCTCGGAGAAGGAACAAGCTGAGTCTCCATATTTTCCACAGCCAATGCCACTGTTGCCAGGCAACACAACGCTACAACCAAACAAATCGATTTCTTCATTTCTCACCTCCTTTTCTTAGTTAATCTCTTATCCTTAAAACTGTCATCTGCACGCTGTCTATGCGTATCTCTAAACCCTTATCCAGCGGCGGGATAAAATAATACGGCTTGATGGTATACTTGCATCCCGGCTGCAGGACAAAATATTCTTCCCCTTTAAAATCCACGGCTTTATCCACGGAAGTAGCCGCAAAGATATTGAAAGAGCCGCCGAAACTCTTCTGGACCACCATGCTCTGATGCACAAACTTTTTCTCGGTTTCACCCCAGATCTTTACCATAGAATGCAGGTGCGCGAAAGTGATGTCAAAATCCGGGTCGCTTGTCGCCCTTGCGTGGCTGGCCAGGATCTGCCAGGATATCACCAGCCTTTCCCTGCTCTTGGCTATAAAACTGTAAGAAACCGGCTCGCCGTGGTCTTCGATCTCCTTAAAACATAACAGGCACTTACCGGCATCGACATTTCCCCCGCTGCTTCCTACGCCCTGGCATACTGATAGATTTTTCTGTATGTCCATACACTGATCCAGGGTATATTCGTCGCACTCGGGATGCTCGACCCTTATCTGGCAACAGGTCTTGCTGGTGCCTCCCGGGACAGTGCAATCGGCAGTACAGGTATCTTGATAACCATCAGGCAGGCAGGTAGAATCCTTGCAACAATTGATCTTGCGGCGGCATGTTTCTGTTTCATCGGCATAATTCCGACAGGCCTCAATACAATCGCTAAAATTTTGAGAAACCTCATACTTATAACAGAAGTTCATTTCATCAGGCGGCGGGCAAGGCACGGGTTGCACAATATAATAAGGATGTATATTTTTGCAGCTTTCTAACCCTGACTCGCTGGTAGGAGTGCAGCCTGTAAACTTAGGGTTCAAATTCTGTTTATTGCAGAGCCAGCCGCCGCTGCCGTCAGGATTACAGAACACAAACGGCGAATGCCCGGTGTCCGGCTCGGGGTCAGGACAACCCCGACGCTGGCAGGCTATGACTTCAGTGCACTCGTAATTGATAATATCGCTGCAACTGCGCAGCTGCTGCATGCAGTTTTGCGTATTGAAAGCAAACGGTTCGCAGTCATACTGGGGATCCTCTTCCTCGCTGCAGGCAACAGACCTATCTTCTCCGTCTATGACCAAACAGCAATCCGGGCAACTCCCCTGCAATGCCACGCATGTCTGGCATTCAACAAGCTCTTTTTGTAAATCCGCGGCTATGTCGCAGGGGACTTCCGCTACGTTAAAATCCAGGCCCGTCTTGGTCAATGTCGCTAAGTTTTCATCGCGGGGTATATATTGCAGAAATTTGACCTTTGCGTATACGGGATAAATAAGTGCCGCTAAAACAACTATTAAAGTAAAGGCCAGCGCTTTTTTCATAATAATACACCTTTCCCTTTAAAGGCTCTTACCATGCTTCACATCCTTTAATCACATTACTGCTTGACTCATTCACCATCATGCTCATTCCGTCACAATAATCCCCGCCCTTGCGGGTAGCGAGGGCTAAATATCCGCTTGCGCCATCGGAATTTATGGTGTAATCAAAATTCTTTTCGTTTAAAACAAGGCTTAGCTCCTTTTCTATCATATTTGTGCCGTTTACCGAGCAGTTAAAATCACAGGCGTAATACCGGGCGTTTTCCAGTTTATACCTTTTTTCGGCGTTGTAAATGGCAATAAGGGACATCTCGGCTTCTTTCCCCTTATGCCTTTCTATAGATTTTCGCTGGTTGGGGAAGATCACCAACATTATCCCGATGATCAAAAGGGCTATCGCTATCTCAAGCAGCGATACGCCGCAGCGTCCTCTATCTGTTGCTTTAGCCGTATCCGCGCGCACCTCACCCATCTCAATACTTAACAATAAGTATTAATTTTGTTTACTATACCTTCTTATTTTAAAGTATACCATAAATTTTTCTTATAAACAATAGCCCATACCAACCATTATTTAAGCCTTTCCAACTCATTGCGGGCCTCGACAAAACCCCGGTCAATCTTTATCGCCTCTTCAAAACTTTGCTTGGCCTGGCCGAACGAACCTTTGCTTTTAAAGATCAGGCCCAAATAATAATAAGCCTTCTTTTTCTGATAGCCCAGCGCTATGGCTTTGTTAAAAGAGGCGATGGCCTCCTCTAACATTCCCCTGCCGCGGTAACTTAACCCCAGGTAGAAATAATCTTCGGTCTTTGCCCCTTTGGGAGTCAAATTTATCGCTGCCTCATATTCCCGTATTGCCTGGTCGAATAAGCCCTGGCTTAAATAAACCCAGCCCAGCCAGCTATGGGCCTCAAAACTATCCGGATAGGCCTCAACCATTTCTGACCAAAGGTAAGCATCGCTTCTATAGCTTATGTTCCTGATCGCGGTAAATGCGGCATAAAAAATAAGTATGGCGGCCATCGCGCAAAAAAGGAAACTTTTCTGCATCCGCGCAAAAAAAGGCGATTTTACCCGCGGCAGCTGAAAGATGGCTGCTGAGAGAAAAAGGCAAAAACCGGTTATCGGTATATACAAATAGCGGTTAGCGGCGAAATTAGGTATGGGAATAATATTAGCTACCGGGATAAGGGCCACAAAAAACAAAGCAAATGAGAAAAAAATCACTTTTGACCTGTTTTTTACCCATAAGGCGAAAATAAAACATGCGGCGATCAATAAAACGGAAAACAAAGTCCCGGGGTTAAAAAAAGAACCTGAAATAAAAGAATTTCCGTGCAATATAAGATGGGCGCGCGCGGGGAAAAAGGCAAGATAAAGATAATGCGCAAAGACCCTCGACATCGTCAGGATGTTGGTATAAAAATTCCCCCCGGGATAAACGACTTTGGCCGCGGCGGGGTTTTCCATAAAGATGAACCTTACGCACAGGTAAAATAAGGTGATCAAAAAATAACCCAGGTAGTAAAGCTTAAAACGTTTAAGCAAACTGTATGCTTTTTTATTCCCGTCAAAAAGATGGTCATAAAGCGCCAAAAACAGCGGCAAGGTCACCGCCATTTCTTTCGAAAACAGGGCGAAAACAAATAAAGCCAGGGACAGAATATAACAACCGGATATACGAAAACTTCCGGGCCTGCTTGTAGACTTTATATAAAGGATAAAAGAAGAGAAAAAAAACATAAAAGCCAGCAGGTCGTCCCTGAAGGATATCACGCTTACCGCTTCGGAATTAACCGGATGCAGCGCAAAAAGCAAGGCCGCAAAAAGCGCCGGAGCCTTCTTCTTAAATACCAGGTTCAGAAATGAAAAAAACAATACGGCATTAAACGCATGCAAAAGGACGCTGTCAAGATGCAGGCCCAGCGGGTTAAGTTTCCAGATGGAATAATCCAGGAAATAAGATAAGGTCACCACCGGACGATAAGTCAGTTCAACGAAAGACTCAAAATAAGCGCGGGAAAAAATAAGGTGCAGGTTATGCCATGATCTTATAAAATCATTAGCGACAATTACGTAGTGGTCGTCCCAGACAAACGAATCCTTAAGCGCGTTGACATAAGCTAGCAGCGTAAAAAATATTATCGCTAAAACGGGTAATTTGGGCTTGATCTTACGCAGGACTTTTTCCTTTATCACCGCTTTATCCGCTCTTTAAAGACTCCTTGAGCCGCTGGTATACCGCCTCCGGCTTGATGCTTTTTAAACACTTGTTATCCCGGCAAGATGAATTCCTGTGGTTCAATACCGAAAAACACGGGGAACAGGGCCAATCCGAATAGACGATATGCGTATTTTTTCCTAAAGGGGCAAAGACCTGCGGGCTCTCGGGGCCGAAGATGATGACCTTGCTGATAGTAGAGAGCATGGCTAAATGCCCCAGGCCGCAGTCATTTGAAACCAAGGCATCCGCTAAGTTAAAAAGGCACAGAAGCTCATCCAGCGTGGTTTGATCGGCAAGGCTTACGCAGCTTTCTTTTCCGACGGCTTCTAAAACAAGCCCCGCCTTTACGGTTACGCTCTCCGTGCCCACCAGGATTATCCGGTTATTTTTATCTTCAAGGATCAATCTTGATAAAGCGATAAAATTCTCTACCGGCCACTCCCTTAACGGCAAAATGCCTTCGCCGGGATTAATAAGGAATACCCTGTTCTTTCCCGCCTCTATTCCCATATTCTTTAATCTGGTTGATACCTTCTCTTTTATCCCGTCGCCGGCGGAATACGCGGGAAAAACTAGCTCTTTTTCGCCGATATTTTTCTCAAGCTCCGGGGTATTTTTTCCTATTTGCCCGGCCGCCTCGGCCAACGATAAATAGTTAGCTGAAATATGGCGCAAGGGATTATACTGCGCCTTATGGGTCAAAAGTTCTCCCCTGTAGAGCCCCTCATAGCCGTAAGCATAAAAACCTGTCCTTTTTTTGGACCCGGCAAGATATGCCAGTATCGCGGAAGCCCGGGAGAAAAACTCCAGGTCAAAAATCATATCTATTTTTTCTTTGCGCAGCCTAAAGATTATCCTTAATATATCTAAAAAAAAGGCCGGCAGGGCTTGGCGGGCGGCCAGGATATTTTCTTGCGGGATTATCCCGTTCAACAATTTAAAGACGCCTTGGTTGCGGCGGAAAGTCACGAAAAAAAGCGCCGCTTGCGGATGCTCTTTTTTTACGCGGCTTATAAGAGGGTAGGATAAAATGATCGCGCCTAATTCCGACAGCTTGATAAAGGCTATTTTTCTTACGGGGGAAACCGCGCTTTTCTTAAGCTCTGCCGCTTTTTTAAAGAGATTAAAAAAAGTAAGCAGGAAACACAAAGGGACCCCCAACCAAAAATCTATTTTCTTGATATTTTCGACTTTCATATAACAATAGGTTACACTAAGAATCGCTTTAAATCAATAAAATGGTTAGTCATCGGATTTTTTGGTCATTTCTTCCCATTTTTTATATGCCTCTTTGGCCTCCTCATCCCTGCCGGCATTACGGTATAGATTCGCAAGGTTCAAATATAACCCCTCTGCCTGCGGCCAGAGAGCGATGGCTTTTTTGTAGGCGGCGGCCGCCTCCTCTATCCTGCCCGCTTTTTCATATTCAAGGGCCAGCTCGTTATATATCACAGCGCTCTCTGGGTTATACTCCAGGGTCCTTTCATAAAAGGTTACGGGATCTCTCCAATATTTATTCTGCTCAATAGTCAAAAACGAATAAAAAATAAAAAGCGCAAGAAATGACGATACGGCGATGAGCCTTGCCTTTTTTATGCCGTAGAGAAAAGAAAAGGCGCCTCCCAATATGAAAAATATCCCTATGGAAGGAAAATACAGCCAGCGCTCAGCCATATAAGAACGGTTGACGGGGTAAATATTGGAGGCCGGAAGAAGCGACAGGAAAAACCAGAAGATGGAAAAAGAAAAAAATCTATGTTCTTTCTTCCCTAAGAACGCGCTCAACAAAAGAAGCGCTGTTATAGCCAGGCCGATAAGCGCTTTTAGATCAAAAAAAGCAAAAAGCTTATAGCTATATACCGCATGCAGGCCAAAAGGCAT
>JAFGET010000021.1 GCA_016931435.1 Candidatus Omnitrophota bacterium | reverse complement strand
GAAAAAAGTATCTTTTTGGCGTAATCCTTCTTATACAGCTCTGCCGCATATAATACTCTTTCTTCATACCCTTGGCCGGCCCTGCCGGATTCGCCTACTCCTCCTGCGAATACAACTATGCAATCGGCTTTTTGAGGTCTATCCGCGATCACCAGGGGGTTTGCCAGCCACCAGGCAAGCGGAGTGCAAAATACAAATAAATAAATACCTGCTGCGATAAAGCAGGCCCTTAGGAATTTAACCCGCAGATTCCTGTAAAAACCGGAAAAACTGCCCATCCAGTCCTTTCCAGAGTCAGAATCCTTACGGATTTTATTTTCTAACAGGGCGCTCATGTCATCTATGCGTTTTAGCCAACTATTAGCCCTGGCCGAATCAATCCTGGCCTTGACTAGTTCTTCATTATCAACAGTATCCAAAGCCTTCTGTATCTTATCGATAAATTCTTTATGGTTACGCCCTACAAAAACCAGACTATCGTTTTTATGGTTAAAAGACAGTATTTCCGGAAGCGCCGTGGAGACTACGGGCTTGCCCATAGAATGATATTCATTCAACTTGGCTGGATAGACGCTCTTGGTGTATTCGCTTATCACATAAGGAATCACGCAAACATCGAAACTCTTTATTAAATAAGGGACATCTCTATGCTTTTGATTGCCAAGCAAATATACATTTTTTATCCCGCTGAAAGCGGAAGTATCGGTTTCCAGCGGTCCTGCAAAAACGAAAGAATAATCCGGGCACTCCTGCGCCATCTTTCTGATCAAGGCCTGGTCCGTCTTGACATTAATCCCGCCCACATATCCGATCACCGGTTTTTTAAAGCCCGACGTAATGCCGCAGGCGCCTTCAGGATCAAGCCGCGCTTTTTCGAATTGCTGAAAGTTCACGGCGAACGGGAATAAATATACGTTTCTATTAAAAGAAGAGGAGTATTCATATAAAGCCCCGGAGGTGACAAATACAAAATCCGCCCTTTTTAATAATCTTATTTCGTAGGCCTCTATCTTATTCGCTGTCTTTGAGCTGCTTTTCAGATCATCAATACAATAATAAACGACGATTTTCTTAGGCAGGTCCTCGATTATATCCAGGCTAAGCGGCGTCGGCAAAAATGCCCACACTATCAGATCGTCAAAATTAGTAAGTGATATCCATTTTGAAAGAGTAGATAAGATGAGGCGTCTATTGATCCACCTGGCAATCTTCATGTAAGGGAATGGAAGCAAAAGCGGAGAAAGCACATAAAGATTATCTGCTATTTTTCTTATCCCTTTTACGCCTTTAGACCAATTCTTCAGCCTGCTTTTGATCCTTTTGATATCCCTAACGCCGGGTGCACGCACGCCTGTGTTTTCCAAAAAAAGGACCCTGTTTCCGTTTTTGGCAAAAGCGCTCATTATTTCCTGATGCCCCTGCCAGTTAAAATCCCAATCAATGCTTGATATACAGATTATATTTTCATTTTTAATCATCCGATTCCCCTGGCTATTCTTACCCTATTAAACAATAAATTTATTTTTTTATTAATTCGATTATTGTCGTAAATCCCGCATATTTAAAAGGGAATAAAGAACCCGCGTATCTGGCTATGAAATAGGATAACCAGCCTAAGCCCCTTGCGCAGAAATAAGGTAATCTTGCTAATAAGCTCCCAGGCAAAAAATAGAAACCCCAGACCTTCTTGATGCTGACATCGAATTTTTTAATAAAAGTTGCGAATTCGGGCGCAGCATATATATAGGCGTGGCTTAAATCCCAGGCATTCCACTTATAATCCTTAAAAAATAACTCCATGATTTTCCCTTCCAGGCCTGGAAATGATATTTTATTGGGCGTTGATAAATATATGCGCGCGCCTTTTTTTGCTACCCGCAATATCTCAAGAACAGCCTTTTCATGCCGGGCCTTTGGAACGTGTTCCAATACCTCAAAACAGACAATACAATCAAAGCGGCTCTTAAAAGGCAAGTCAACTATATCAGCACAGCAAAAATTCGCCTTTTTTACTCTTCCTTCGTTATATTCTTTGGCGCACCTTAAATAAAAAATATCCCTGTCGCATAGGGTAAGGCCGAAACAGGACCTATCGTAATATTCAGCCATATAGCCGGTATTACATCCGATCTCTAAAAAAGAGCCGTGGGCAATGTCACCAATCAACCTCTTGATAAAAATAAACCTGAAATAATCAAAAGGGCTGGTTGAATTCCGCAGATGCTTAAATCTTATATAATCGCCTATTTCGCCGCGCCTCTTTGCTTCCTCAAGCGCAGCGTTAAGGCCGATATTATGACCGCGTCTCTCCATAATACAGCTAATTTTCTATTTTACCGCAACTTTTTAAACAAAAAAACCAAACCCGCGATCATGTTGATCCGTGATTTTTCTTATAATAAAAAATGTACCTGTCCATAATAGAAGCTTTACCGAAAGCCGACTTGATTATATACCAGAGTGTTTTCCGGGCTTCATTCGGCCTAGCCAGAATAAACCTTATATTGAGCATCGAAAAAAGGTTCTTTCCGCAAAACAAACCCTTGATATAGTACTTATTTGCTTGCGCTTGTATCTTTTGGGCGATATTAAAAAATTCATCTTTATTGATTTTGTCTGAAAGCAATATTCCTTTGAATTTATCAGGTTTTGAAAAATCGGTGGACATTATCCCGATCCTGGAATAATCGATATTTTCTTCGATCAACCCTTTCTTATTCGCGTAGTCCCATAACCCGGTCCCAGGAAGCGGCGCCGTAAGAGTAATAGTGCCTCCCCCGTCCAGCTTGAGCTGGTTTATCAATCCCAAAGTCTTACGCAAATCTACGGCAGTCTCCTCGGGATTCCCTATCATAAAAGTTCCCGTAACATACAGGCCGTAAGCCTTACAAAGCTCGACCGCCTTCACATGCTGCTCTACGGTGACCGAACCACACTTCAAAAAATCAAGCACTCTCTGCGAGCCGGACTCAAAACCGATCGAAACTCTTTTTACGTTCATCTTCTTAAGCAGAACGCAAAGTTGTGCAGTAACCAAATTTGACCGTAAGGCGCACCCAAAAGATACTTTTTTGTTTATTTTTCTCCTGTCGATCAACGCGCAAATATGCTCGAGCCTATCTCTGTCCGCAATAAAAAGATCGTCCCAAATCGATATATGAACGGCTCCGTGATTTTTTATTAGATCGCTGATCTCATCCACTACATATTCGGCGCTATGATACCTGGGCTTGCCCCAAAAACTTGCCGAAGAACAAAAAACACACCGGTAAGGGCACCCCCTGGAGGTAATGATACCCGGAAAACGGCTTTTGGCAAGCAGATCTCTTGCGGGAAAAGGTATAGCGTCTATATTCTCTATTTGTTTACGGGCGGCAGTGACCGTAACGCGTCCTTTGTCGCAAAAGGCAATCCCCGGGACTTCTGACAACCTATCGGGTTTGAATCCAAATACAGAAAAAACTTCCGCAAGCTCTCTCATAGTCTCTTCCCCTTCGCCCAGGACTGCCAGGTCAAAAACATCGGGTAAATCGTAAGGAAGCGCAGTTATATGGTAGCCTCCGATGATAATGGGGGTATTCTTAAATTCCGATCTCAGCAACCTGGCGGCAGAACACGCCTCGGGGAAAGCCTGAGTAACGCTATATATACCGATTAAATCCGGCTTGATGCCTCTTATTTTTGAAAAACAATCTCCCTCCGGTATATAAACGTCATTTACGGAGGAATATTTCCGCAAATATGATGCGATATAAGCCAGGCCCAGAGAAGAAAACCTGCTCCTGACGGAAAAATCAGAAGCATTAAAAAAAACGCATTTCGGCATAATCTGTAAGTTTCCTGAAAAATGTCCTTTAATAAACGGACTCGTTAATAACGCCACTCGCTTCTATATCAAGTATAGAATCAGCAACACGCTTTACGACCGGTAATTTACGTATATAAACGAAGAAAGCAATGACGACAAGGGATTCGCTTATCGCAATACCTAAAGAAGCCCCGTTAATCCCGAACCTAGATACCAAAAAAAGGTTCAGCAGGGTGTTCAAAACAGCCCCTGCCGAATAAATAATAAGGATGGCATTCTGTTTCCTCAGGCAAAGCAACAATTTTTCCATGACGCTCTTAAGAAAAAACGGCACAAGCACCCAGGAAATCATATAGAGGTATATGCCGGCATTACGGAAAGAGCTGCCGTAAACCGTATTTACGACCTGGACTCCGGAAAAATAGCATAATGCTACCAGGATAATAGCGGCAGAGAATAAAAAGATCACTGACCTTCTGAGAAAATCCATCAGCACTGGCAGGGAATCGGATAGCCGGGAAAAAGTCGGAAGCACGGCGGCCGAAAACATTATGGGTATCAATAGGAACTGTTCCAATAACTTATAATTGGCATTATACAACCCTACGCTAAAATCCCCCTTAAGATAGGAGATTATCATTATATTTATTCTAAAATTCAACAGGCTAAGGATGCAAATAGAGACAAAAGGAAATGATGATTTCAATAAATATTTACAAAACATAAAATCCGCCTGGAATATTGAAAATCTATTTTTTCTAAGGAATACGAAAAGGTTTATAGTAAAATTGAGGATGCTGGCTGAAAGTACGGCCAAAGAAACGATGATAACGCCGATAAGCTTTATCCCGGAATTGATCATAATCATAAGGACGGCCAGCCTCAAAAAAGCTTCCGCTGCCATCAATATGCCCTCATACTCCATTTTTTCTTCCAGCCTGAACATATACCTAAAAAAATACATAAAAGAATCGAATATGACCGCAGCTCCGAGTATGGCAATGATCAGGAGTTTTTCTTTAACCAACGAGAAAAATAAAGCAAAAAAAATGATCAGGGCATAAGATATGATCCCTAAAATTATTTTCAGAGTGATGATATTTCTGACGTATTTTTCTTTTAGCT
>JAFGET010000020.1 GCA_016931435.1 Candidatus Omnitrophota bacterium | reverse complement strand
TTTGCCTCCTGAAGAAGGCAGGCCATTGATAAAATCAGCTGATCGCGCAGGATTGGATATGATATTATTCCTTGCTCCTACCAGCACCGGCGCGCGCGTTAAATTCATTACATCTATTGCAAAAGGATTTATTTATTATGTTTCTCTTACCGGCACTACCGGTATACGTAAAAAATTATCAGCGGATATAATCAAAAACGTGAAAATGATCAAAAAAAATACCTTAAAACCCGTTTGCGTTGGGTTTGGGATATCTCACCCGGGGCATGTGCGTAAGATCTCGCATTTTTCTGATGGTGTCATCGTTGGAAGCGCCATCGTCAAAAAGATCAAAGAGAATATCGGCAAGAAAGACCTGGTTAGAAGAGTGGTGCAATTCACGGAGTGGTTAAAAAGTGGGCAATAAGGAAAAATTGAGCAATGGCTTAAGGATAGTCACTAAAGAAATGCCTAACAAGCAATCAGTGGCATTAGGCATATGGATAGATGTAGGTGGCCGCCACGAAAATAAAAAGGAAAAAGGCATTGCGCACTTCCTGGAGCACTTGTCTTTTAAGGGGAGTAAAAAATATACCTGCCGGCAGATAAAAGAATCCATCGAGGGCGTAGGCGGCTCGTTGAATGGTTTTACTTCCGAAGAAGCTACCTGTTACCTGGTGAAGCTGCCGGTAAAGCATCTAAGCCGGGGGCTGGATATATTATCCGACATGGTCACCTCGTCTTCGATACTTAAAGAAGAAGTCGATAAAGAAAGAACGGTAATAATAGAAGAAATAAAGATGTATAAAGACCTGCCGCAGAGTTATGTCTATGAACTTCTGGATGAGTTACTATGGCCGGAGCATCCTTTAGGGATGAGCATTGCCGGAAGCATAGAATCAGTCAACGGCATTACAGATAAGGACCTGTTATCATTCCAGAAGAAGCATTATACCGCCCCCAATATTGTAGTTAGTGCTGCGGGAAATATAAGGCATGAAAATTTCACCAAAAAAATAAAAAGTATTTTTTCTGTCTTAGAAAAAAAGGGGCTGAATTCGTTTATTGAAGTAAAAGAATCGCAGTCTACCCCTAAGATCAAGGTCCTCGCCAAAGACACGGAGCAAACGCACCTTGCCTTGGGGTTACACAGTTTCAAAAGGCAGCATCCTTTAAGGCATGCTGTGACCCTCTTAAATATAATCCTGGGCGCCAATATGTCCAGCCGCCTTTTTAATGAATTGAGGGAAAAAAGAGGCCTGGCTTATGAGATCGGCACGCAAGTAAAGCGTTACCGCGATACCGGGGCCTTTATAGTGCACGCGGGGATAGACAATCAAAAAGTGGGTGAGGCTATCAGCCTGATCTTAAAAGAGTTAGTCAGGAGCAAAAAAGAACTGGTCAGCCTGGATGAATTCAGGCGGGCTAAAGAGTTTTTTCTTGGGCAATTGATGCTTGCGCTTGAGGATACCCTCGACCATATGCTTTGGATAGGCGAATCAACCGTAGCTTTAAATAAGACTTATTCTTTGGCCGAGATAGTCAAAGAAATCAATAAAGTGACAAGAGAAGATATCCGCAACGCTGCAAAGGCGATATTTAAACGCTCAAGTTTAAACCTTGCGCTTATCGGCCCGGGAAAAGAAGGCGAAAAAACAATTGCCAACCGGCTGCATCTATAAAAGTATGAGAGAAGTATTTTCTTTACCCTTACTTTTGCTTTTGATATTTGTCATGGCGCTGATGTCATTTTTCTTTTCGGCTTCCGAGACCGCGATCATCGCTTTAAGCAAGCTACGCCTGCGCAATATGATTAAAAAAGGCATAAAACGCGCTGCAAATATCCACAGCTTAGTTACAAAGTTAGATAAGTTCATTGCTGCTATTTTGATCGGCAACGATTTTGTAAATATAGCTATATCCGCTTTGGTCACAGGGATATTCGTGCGCATATTCGGTTATCATTGGGGCGTAGCCCTGGCGACGTTTGTTTCCACTTTTTTTGTTTTGATCTTCTGTGAGATCACTCCCAAGATACTGGCTACTAAACATACGGAGAAGGTCGCTTTGACTACCGCCCCTTTTATGGAATGGTTTATTAAGGCATTCCACCCGTTGATCATTATTTTTACAAGCATGAGCAGCCTGATTTTAAAATTGTTCAGGGTCGGCCCCACTAAACGCTCTCCTTTGATTACCGAAGAGGAATTGCGGCTGATGATAGAAGTAGGCAAAGAAGAAGGTGTTTTGAGCGATGAAGAACGCAGGATGCTGCACCGTATTTTTGAGTTCGGCGATATAAAATTGTCCGACGTGATGGTTTCCAAGGATAAAATAATCGCGGTAGATATAAATTCAAGCCTGGAGCAGGTATTGGATATTTTTTCTGAGGAAGGCCACGCGCGGCTGCCGGTATATAGAGACTCCATAGATAATATAGTGGGTATAGTCTATGCGCGCGATTTGCTCTATATCTTTAAAGAGGAAAAGCTGTTTATTTTTCAGGATATATTGCATGAGCCTTATTACGCTTCAGGTAGCCTAAAGATAAACGAGCTTTTAAGAAGATTCCAGGTAGACAAGGTCCAGATCGCCATCGTAACGGATGAAAAGAAACAGACTCTCGGCCTGGTGACTTTAGAAGACCTGATAGAAGAGATCGTGGGAGAGATAGAAGAAAAGCACGGTAACCATATCGCGAATAAATAGCTAAAATAAATTGAATTTAGTTGTTTCTGGTGTATAATGTAGGCGTTGAAGTTAATTCATTGTTGGAGGCTTGAAATCTTGTAACAATCTAATACATTACCTAAACGCTCGAAAATTCTGTCGGAATTTTCTCGCAGGTAATGTATAAATTCGGCTTAATAACTTACGTTCATCCCGCTTACGCGGGATTCCGTAAGTTATAGCCTCATTTAGGAGGGTAGTAGAAATGGCGGAAAAAGGTTATTGCGTAAAATGCAAAAAGATCAAAGAGATGAAGGATGAGCAGAAAGTCACCATGAAGAACGGACGTTTAGCCGTCAAAGGTAAATGCCCGGATTGCGGAACCGGGATGTATAAGATACTCGGCAAAAAATAAGGCTATAGAAGGCATAATAAGCCTATTATTTTTTAACGCTCCTTATTATTTCCTAGAAGGAGGTAACTAGCAATAGAAACAAAACATATTGCTTTGCGCATTGCGGCGGTTGCCCGCGATAAGAAGGCAGAAAAAGTGACCGTTTTGGATATGCGTAAGGTTTCAAGTTTTTGCGATTATTTTGTTATCCTTAGCGGTACTTCTTTAAGGCAGGTAAATGCCATTGCGCAGGCTATTGAAGAAGATTTAGCTAAAGACAGGATAAAATCTCTCTCCAGGGCTGTATCTGGCGACGCCTCCGGTTGGACGGTCTTGGATTTTTCATCGGTGGTAGCCCACATATTTTATAAGCCATTGAGAGAGTTTTATGCTTTAGAGAAGCTTTGGTCAGATGCCAAACGCCTGCGTATCCCCAGGGACATAGCCAGATAAAAGAGCGCCTCCAAACCACCCCTTTCTTAATATCACTCTAGCAATGAAGAAAAATATACAGCCATATATTGTCGATGTATTAAAAGATGCGCTCAAGAAGTCTTGGCCGGATTTAATTTTTAAAGAAGAGCCTATCCTTGATCTGCCCTCAGACAGCCGTTTCGGGGAGCTTTCCAGCAATATCGCTTTGCGCCTAAGCAAGCCATTGAAAAAATCACCGCGCGATATCGCCTTACTTCTTTTGGAAAACGTAAAAAAAGAGCTAAATTCAAAAGGCCATCCACTCAGGGATTGTGTAAAAGAAGTTAAAGCGGAAGGGGCCGGATTCATCAATTTTTATCTGGCAGATAGATATTTCCAGGAAGAGTTGGGGGATATTTATCTTAAAAGAGAAATTTCTTTAAGGCAGGATTACGGCAGGAAAAAACCAGTCTTGATAGAATTTGTCAGCGCTAACCCTACCGGCCCGCTATCCGTGGCGCATGCGCGTCAGGCCGTAGTCGGGGATGTATTGGCAAATATCATGTTGTTCCTGGGCTTTAAAGTCAAAAGGGAGTATTACCTTAATGATGAGGGAAACCAGATAAATATTTTAGGTAATTCTATAGCCTTAAGGCTTAAGGAATTATCGGGTGAAAATATCGAATTCCCCGAAGACCACTATCAGGGGGAATACATCCGTGATATCGCAAGAGAAATCAAAGCCAAGGGGCTAGAAAGCAGGGATCTTTGCGAATACGGCACCAGGTATATTTTAAATGTGATCAAAAAAGAACTGGCTGATTTTGGCGTTAAATTCGATTATTGGTATAGCCAGAAGTCATTAAGAAAAAGCGGTAAGATAAAAAAGGTATTTTCGTTTTTAAGGAAAAAAGATTTTTTATTTGAGCAGGAGGGCGCTCTTTGGTTTAAGTCTACCATCTTCGGAGACGATAAAGACAGGGTGGTCATAAAAAGCGACGGCTCTTATACTTATCTTGCCCCCGATATCGCTTATCACCGCGAAAAATTCAGGCGCGGTTTCCGTCTATTGATAAACCTCTGGGGGCCGGATCACCACGGATATATTAACAGATTAAAAGCTGCGGTTATGGCGCTAGGAAAGCCCGCGGGGTCCTTATCCGTCATCATCGTCCAATTAGCCTCGATTTTTAGAGAAGGCAAGCCCGTGCAGATGTCTACTCGCCGCGGCCAGTATATTACCTTAAGAGAGATCCTGGATGAGGTAGGTAAAGATGCTTCCCGTTTTTTCTTTCTTATGCGCCGCACCTCAAGCCACCTGGATTTTGATTTAGAGGTAGCCAAAAAACAGACAGCGGAGAATCCGGTTTATTACACGCAGTATGCCTATGCCAGGATTAGCGGTATTTTACGTAACTGCCCCGGCAAGATCGATTTAAGGCGCCTGGATCTATCACTGCTTAAAGAAAAAGAAGAGATAGCCCTGATTAAAAAATTATGGCAGTTTTCTTTTACTCTGGAGATCTGCCTTAAGACGCAGGACCCCTATATGCTCACGGTCTATCTGCAGGAGCTGGCTGAAAGCTTCCACTGTTTTTACGACCAGCACCGGGTATTGGGCCAAGAAGCAAAATTAACGCAGGCAAGGGTAGTCTTGCTTGAGGCAACCAAGGTTGTCCTTTCAGAAGGGCTGAAGCTTTTAGGTATTTCTCGGCCTGAAAAAATGTAGCTTACCAGGAATATGCATGCCATCCCATAAGATACTAAAGATCGCCCCCACCCACCATCCTTTAAAGAACTCTATCAGCAAAGAATTAGGCGTATCCGGGAATTTAGCCCAGATTTTAGTCAATCGCGGGATAAAAAATATCTCAGAGGCTGAAAAATTCTTGAGGGCAAGCCTAAGCGATTTACACCATCCGTATCTTTTTTCCCAGATGCAGGAAGCCTTGCGGCTAGTCAGGGAACAAGCTCAAAAAAAGGATAATGTTTTGATTTTCGGCGATTATGACGTAGACGGGGTTACTTCGGTTACTTTGCTTAAAGAGACTTTGACGAAGGCAGGGCTTAAGGCCCATCATTATCTGCCGCATAGGATCAAGGAGGGTTACGGGTTGAATAAGAATATCCTGCAACTGGTGAAGCAGCATAGTGCCTCCTTATTAATCACCGCAGACTGCGGCATAAACAGCCATCAGGAGATCGATGAACTCAGAAGACACAATATAGAGGTGATCGTTACCGACCATCATGAGCCCGTTGTCCCTGGGCCCTCGCCTGCTTCCTGCGTGATCAACCCCAAGGTAGCGGGGTGTAATTATCCTTATCGGGACTTAGCCGGGGTAGGGGTAGCTTTTAAATTCGCCCAGGCATTACTTAGCCGTAAGCTTTTTGACGATCTAGACTTGGTTACTTTAGGGACAGTAGCCGATGTCGTTCCCTTGACCGGAGAGAACCGTATTATTGTCAAAGAGGGGCTGAAGAAGATCTCATCCTGCCGCAGGATAGGATTAAATGCATTGATAGAATCAAGCGGCATCAAAGATAAGAAAGTCACCTGTGGCTTTATCAGTTATATCCTGGGGCCGCGTCTAAATGCCAGCGGCCGCATGGACCGCGCAGATATTTCTTTGGATTTGTTGCTCGCCAAAAAAAAAGAAAAAGCCGATGAATTGGCAGAGAGCATTGAAAAACATAACCGAGAGCGGCAGAAAATAGAAAGCGGTATTTTACGCGAAGCCGAAGACCTGATCAATAAAGAAGTCAATTTTAAAGAGCATAAGGTAATCGTGCTTGCCGGAGATAATTGGCATCAGGGTGTTTTGGGCGTAGTCGCTTCAAAAATAGCGGACCGTTTCTGGCGCCCGACGATCCTTATTTCCCGGGCGCATAAGTCATGTAAAGGCTCCGGGCGTTCTATCAGGAGCTTCCATTTATTAGAGGCGCTTACGGAATGTAAGGATATTCTGGATAATTTCGGTGGCCATAGCCACGCCGTAGGCCTGGTTATCGACAGGGATAAGATAGGAGATTTCAGAAGGCGTATCAATGATTTTGCTTTTAAAAAGCTGCGCCTGGAGGATCTTCTGCCTAGCCTCGAGGTGGATATGGAGCTTAGTTTATCTGACCTGAATGAGGGATTTGTCGCTGAAATAGAGAGGCTTGAGCCTTTTGGGGCAGATAACCCTCAGCCACTTTTTTTTACGCGCAGCTTGCGGCTTAAAAGCGAACCGCAGGTCTTAGGCAGGGATACCTTGAAATTTTGGGTTACCGACGGAAGCATCAATCATCAGTGTATTGCTTTCAGGATGGGCTCTGCCAGGGATAGCTTAAAAAATGCCGAAAAAATAGACCTGGTTTATTCTCTGAAGCTGGATAGCTGGGCAGGGATAGATAGCATGCTTCTAGAAGTCAAGGATATATTCTTCAGCTAGATAACCGGCAGCTTTTGCTCTGTAACTTACATGGGATCAAATAGTTCCAGAGCCAGGGACTTTTGGATTTAGGCCTTGCGGATAAGCCCTTTTTTGATGCACTTAGTGCAGACAAAAGCAGTTTGTTTCCTGCCGTTTAATATTATGCGTATTTTTTGAAGATTAGGGAGAAACTCGCGTTTGGTAGTGCGCACAGTTTTTCTGCCGGTCCCACCTTTTTTCTTGGCCATACCTTTACGTACAACGCTTCTTCCTTTTTGCGACCCTTTTTTACATATCGCGCATATTTTTAACATGATCATTCCCCTTCCCGCTGAAATAATTTTTCAAGATAATTGACGAGTTCCCGTTAAGTATATATTAGAAGAACGGAACGGGACGATTCCAGCCTGCAATTATCTTTAGGGAAAGTATACTTGAAAAGTCTCTATTGTCAAGGTAAAATCAACCTATATGGAATCTCCCCACGTCATAATCACAGAGGCTTCAGCCGGCTCAGGCAAGACCTATGCCTTGGCCAAAAGATACATCGAGCTCATCTTTGCCCCTTCCCTCAAAGAAAAAGAGATTCCTTTAAACAGTATCCTGGCGATCACTTTCACCAATAAGGCCGCCATCGAAATGAAGGAAAGGATACTGGAGTTTTTAAAGAAGGCTGCCCTTGATACCTCTTCGCCTCTGCAAAAAAAAGCGCGGAAAATCACGGATTACCTGTTCAGAAATTATAATTTTTTTCAGGTTGAGACTATCGATAGTTTCATCAATGCCATACTTTCAGGGTGCGCTTTTAAGTTGGACCTATCCGCGGGTTTTAAGACACACGAGGATTACGCCGTATATTTAGAATATTGCCTGGATAAACTCATAGATAAAGCGGGCAATGACCGCGCGGTAAAGGAGCTTTTCCGTAATTTTTTAAAGTACTATCTATATACTGAAAATCAGGCTGCCTGGCTTCCTAAAAAAGATATCTTAAAAAGCATTGTTTCTTTATACGCCAAAAGCAATAAATATCCCGGTGATTTTATCCCCAGCAAGGTCCGGTTCAAGGATATCATACTGCTTAAGCAGGGTATCTTAAAAATTATGCGCGGACTTAACGACTTATCAGCCCGGGGGATAAACAAGAATTTTTCAAATGCCCTTTCTGTTTTTCTGGAGAGAAATAAAGACGGGTTTGATATCGATGACCTTTCCTACTTCTTTAGAAGAGAAGACTTACCGGTTAATAAAGGCGAGTTTGTCGATAAAAAAGCCGATCAAGCCTGGAAAGACATCCGGAAGAAACTAAGCCAGCTGTGTGAACTTGAATCGGCTTCGATATTTGATCATTATATCGAGATCTTCAGCGCCTTAAGAGGCGACCTTAAGAAATCTTCCCGCGAGGATGATGTCTTGTTCTTAGAGGCGCTGAATAAAGAGGCGCAGGGGCTTTTTAACGAAAGATCATTCAGCCTTCCCGAGCTTTATTACCGGCTAGCCGGGCGCTTCCGGCATTTTTTGCTCGATGAATTCCAGGATACCAGCGTCCTGCAGTGGGAAAACCTTTTTTTAATGGTAGAAGAGGCGCTTTCAACCGGCGGTTCGCTTTTTTATGTCGGAGATAAAAAGCAGGCGATCTACCGTTTCCGGGGAGGCGAGGCTTCTTTGGCTGATCTGGTAAAAAAACGCCTGGGCGCCTTTGATACCAGCGTCACTGTTTTGAACAAAAATTACCGCAGCCGCCATGAGATCGTGGAATTTAATAACCGCGTCTTTTCAAAAGAGAATTTAGAGGGTTTTTTTAAAAAAAGAGAAGGATTAAAAAATGCGGGGCTTCAGCTTTTACCCGAAGATATAAGCAAGGTGACGGAGGTTTTTTCCGATTCCCGGCAGCAGGCAATACCGGATAAAACAGGTGGTTATGTCCGTTGGGAAATGCTTGACCAGGAGCCAAAAGAAGAAGCCCTTTTGGCTCTCAGGGGAAAACTGCTGTTTCTTATCAAAGACCTTGGGAAAAGGTTTTTCTTGGGGGATATCGCGCTTTTAGCCAGGACTAACGACGAAGTAGAGGCTTTGACCTCCTGGCTTATTGAAGAAAATATCGCGGTTGAATCGGAAAAGACGCTGAATGTCAGGAAAAACACTTTTATCAAGGAACTCATATCTTTTTTAAAATTTCTTAATTCTCCCATAGATGATTTATCGTTTGCCTCTTTCCTGTTGGGGGAAATCTTCCAGAAGGCAAGCGGGATAAAAGGAAAAAAAATAGCCGGTTTTATTTTTTCTTTTAAAAACAGAGATCATGCGGATACATATTTATACCGGGCTTTTCGCAGGGAATTTCCGAAAGCATGGAATAGCCTTATCGAAGATTTCTTCAAAAGTGTCGGGTTCGTGCCGCTCTATGAACTTTTAGTCAGTATCTATTATAAGTTCAAGCTGGGTACGGATTTTTACGATCACCAGGGTTTTTTTATGCGGTTATTGGAATTGGTCAAAGAAAATGAAGAAGAACACGGCAGCATCCAGTCATTTTTAGAGTTTTTTGAAGAGGCGCCCGATGAAAAACTTTATGTCGATACCAGAGAAAACGAGGCGATAAAAATCCTGACTATCCATAAGGCAAAGGGGCTTGAATTTCCGGTGGTGATCATACCTTTTTTTGAGATGAATATCAAGGTGAACAGGGAAGTGGTGGAACCGGACGGCGCTGACTTAAGGCTTTTTTATCTGAAAAGAAGGTACACGGATTTTTCCCGTAATTTAAACCAACTCTACCGTAATGAGTATATCAAGTCCTTTATCGATGAGCTAAACAGTATCTACGTAGCATTTACCCGGCCGCAGGATGAGCTTTATATTTTTATTTTACCAGGCAGGGAAAAGTCCTTTAATTTAGCAAGCCTTTTGATCGGAGATGGCAACAAAGAATACGGCCGGGTCTTGGCCTTAAAGCGCAAGAGGCCGGATAAAGAAGCGCTCTCTTTAGATATCCCTCCTTCAGAATACCGGGATTGGGTCAATCTGTTGAAGGATGAGTTTGTCGATGAGAGCGTGGTGCGCCAGAGGAAAAATATGCAGCGCGGGGAGGTACTGCATTATATGTTGTCTTGCATTGGTAATATCCGGGGTCAAGATACGGGGGCTTTGGTTAAACAGGTGATGAATAAGGCAGAGGCCCGTTTTCCTAATATATCGGAGCTTATGGATTACAAAAAGGCTGTTTTGAAGATATTGGAAGATAAACAGTTGCGGAAATATTTTGATATTCCTCAGGCAGAAGTCTATACGGAAAAGGAGGTCGTTGATAATTACGGCAATACCTTCAGGATCGACCGGATGATTGTTACCGCTAAAGATGCCTTGGTCATAGATTATAAAAGCAAAAGGGATAAAAAAGCCGGCTATATTGAGCAAATAGAAAAGTATAAAAAGATCGTCAGGGAGATTTATAAGGGCAAGAAGGTAAAAGGAGTCCTGATTTATTTAGACGACTTAAGTCAACAGGAAGTTTAAATCCTAAATACTAATATCTAAACCCCTGCCGGCAGGCAGGCTAAACAAATTCTAAATTCCAAATTTCCAATGTTCCAAATATGTAAGCTTAATATTTAGGATTTGTAGGGTTAGGATTTGTTTAGAATTTAGGATTTAGTGCTTAGAATTTTTCC
>JAFGET010000019.1 GCA_016931435.1 Candidatus Omnitrophota bacterium | reverse complement strand
TTACGGCTTTTGGCTGGATTACCCTTATTAAAGGTGTTTGGCTGGTGGTTTTCCCCCGCAGTTTGGTTAAAACTTCAGGCATATTCATAAAAAACCCTAAAATAGTGGTAATTCCCTGGATAGCAATGCTTTTAATCGGGATTTTTCTTACCGCCAAGGGCTATTATTTTTTATAGGGTTAGAAAACTGATAATTCAGGCCACAAACCTTAGACCGAAGAAATTAGGCCATAGATTGAAAATTCTTGACAAGCTTGGCCTGATATGGTACTATTAAATAAAATCAGGAGAAGGCACGATGTCTGTGCCGGAAAAGGACAAGGGCGTTAAACAGGACGCCTTTTTTTATTGTCCTTTTCGTTTCAATGTCTGAAAACTCAAAAGGAATGTTTCTTTGGTTAGCGGGGTTAGCTAACATTTAAGGTATTTCTTTTGGTTAAACAATGGCGTTTTATGCCGGTTATGCGGTGTAAAACGCTTTTTTTATTTTTATCATGCATAAATCATTTTCAGAGCAAATCAAGGCTTTATCCAAAATCAGCAAAGCTATCACTTCGGATTTTTACCTGGATGATATACTTCGCCTGATCGTCGCAGTTACCGCAGAAGCCCTGGATTCTAATATTTGCTCTTTGATGCTTCTTGATGAAAAGACAAATCAGCTGGCCGTGCGGGCTACTCAAAGCATAAGCGAAGAATATAACAAGAAACCGCCTCTTAAAATCGGAGAAGGTATTGCCGGAAAAGCAGTCCAGGAAAATAAGCCTATGGCAGTGAAGGATGTCATCAAGGAAAAAGAGTATAAGCATAAAAATATCGCCAAGAAGGAAGGCTTAGTTTCTTTATTGTGCGTACCGATGTCCGTTAAGGGTAAAACTATCGGTGTTATCAATTGTTATACTTCAAAACCGTACGATTTCAGCGATGAAGAAATCGAAATTCTCACAATGATAGCCAATCAGGCGGCTGTAGCCATTGAAAATACGGAATTGATAGTTAAAAGTAAGGTTATTCAGGAAGAGCTGGAAACACGTAAGAGGATAGAACGCGCCAAAGGGATATTGATGCGCGATGAAAGGTTGAATGAGGAGCAGGCATACCTGAAGATTCGCCGGTACAGCATGGATAAACGCAAAACTATGCGGGAAGTGGCGGAAGCGATTATTCTGGCGGCAGATATGAAGCATTTAAAAAGGGTTTAACGATACATTATTCGCGATAGATAGGAGTTTATCAGCGGTTTAGGGAAGGAAGAGCAGAATAAAGCAAGGAAAGGAGGATCAAGATGAATTTAGGCAGGCCAAACGCAAATGATGCTACCGGAACGTTTAACCGGTCCAGAAATGTGGTACCAGGTTCGGGTATATGTTCACGCTGTGTGGACGGATGCAAAGGGGGATGTGAGGTCTTCAAGGCATCTTTTAGAAGCCGGGAAGTTATTTATCCCGGCCCTTTTGGGGAAGTAATTGCCGGCGCAGACAAAAATTACCCGGTAGATTACTCTCATTTTAATATTCAGGGTTACGCTTACGGCGCAAAAGGTTTGCCTCGGGATGCAGAAGGTAACCCCGATAATACTAAATTTCCGGATGTTGATACGCAGACTCAATACGGCTGGAATTCTCAGGTGAAAATGAAGGTGCCTATTTTTACCGGTGCTCTCGGTTCGACCGAAATCGCCAGAAAAAACTGGGAGCATTTTGCCGTGGGTGCAGCTATTTCGGGTATCACTTTAGTTTGCGGCGAGAATGTCTGCGGTATTGACCCGCAATTGGAGCTGGATGCTAAAGGCAAAATCAAGAGTTCTCCGGATATGGACCGGAGGATAGAAACCTACAAGAGATTCCATGAAGGATTCGGCGAGATTCTGGTGCAGATGAATGTGGAAGATACGCGTTTAGGCGTGGCAGAATATGTGCGTAAAAAGCATAATCTGGAAGCCATAGAACTCAAATGGGGCCAGGGAGCTAAGTGTATTGGAGGAGAGATAAAAGTAAAGAGTTTAGAGAGAGCCCTGGAACTGAGAAAGCGTGGATATATTGTTACGCCTGACCCGGCGGAAGAAGCTGTCCAGAAAGCTTTTGAAGACGGTGCCATAAAAGAATTTGAGCGCCATTCGCGTTTGGGTTTTGTTTCAGAAGAGTCATTTTTGGCCGAGGTAAAGCGCCTGCGGGATTTGGGCTTTAAAAGGGTAACTCTTAAAACCGGCGCTTATTCCATGCGGGAATTGGCTATGGCAATCAAATATGCTTCTATGGCAGAGATTGATCTTTTAACCATTGACGGGGCCCCCGGCGGTACAGGCATGAGTCCTTGGCGAATGATGGAAGAGTGGGGGATTCCTACTTTTTACCTGGAAGCTCTCACCTATGAGTTTTGCCAAAAATTGGCGAAAAAAGGAATGCGTGTTCCGGATATCGCTATTGCCGGAGGTTTTTCTACTGAAGACCATATTTTTAAGGTAATCGCCATGGGTGCGCCCTATGTTAAGGCTGTGTGTATGGGCAGAGCTTTGATGATTCCGGGGATGGTAGGGAAAAATATCGGCACTTGGATAAAACAAGATAAGCTTCCGGTTACCGTTTCGGAGTTCGGCAAGACGGAGAAAGAGATATTTGTCTGTTATGAAGAGCTGTTAGAAAAATACGGTAAAGATGTAAAAGATATTCCTTTGGGAGCATTGGGCGTATATTCTTTTGTTCAAAAAATTAAAGTAGGCCTCCAGCAGTTAATGGCCGGCAGCAGGAACTTTAAGCTCTCGTCAATCACCCGTAAAGATTTGATGAGTTTAACCGAGGAGGCCGCCGGGGTTTCGAGTATCCCTTATGTAATGGAGGCTTACCGTAAAGAGGCGGAAGCTATCTTGAACGGCGGTAAATCAGGCATTAAATTCCAGAACCGGGTTAATAACCGCCGGGTAAAGATGAAGGCAGGGAGGTGATTATGGAGAGTAAAGGTTTATGCAGAACATGTGTGCAGGTTAAGACCTGTATTTTTTTAAAAGACCCTCCTGTGTGGCAGTGTGAAGAGTTTTCTGCCGGTAGTAACACGCAGGCAACTTTTAAGCAAGCAAAAGCAAAACCCCGAAAGAGATAAGAAAAGGGGACAGCGCCCTTTTTT
>JAFGET010000018.1 GCA_016931435.1 Candidatus Omnitrophota bacterium | reverse complement strand
GATACGAGTATGGGTTTTACTCCCCTGGAAGGCTTAGTCATGGGGACGCGCTGCGGGGATATCGATCCTGCCTTAGTAGCTTATATCATGCGTAAAGAAAAACTGAGCGTGGATAAGATCGAGGATATTTTAAACAAATATAGCGGCTTAAAGGGCGTCTCCGGCATCAGTAATGATATGCGCGTGCTTGAGAAAAAAACGGCCGAAGGCAGCCTTCGGGCAAGGTTAGCCATTGAGATATTTATTTACCGCGTAAAAAAATATATCGGAGCTTATACTTTAGCCATGGGCGGGATGGACGCGCTGGTTTTTACCGGAGGCATCGGGGAAAACCAGTCAGGGATCAGGAAAAATATCTGCCGGGGGCTGTTTTCCTGCCTGAAAGTAAAACCCTCGGTGTTTGTGATCGCTACCGATGAAGAACTTATGATTGCCCGCAAGGCGTATCAATTGCTTAAGAAATAGCCTTAAAGAAGATGGACGAGAGAAGTTGCTTTAAGTATTAGACGAGGAGCAGGAATATGTTACGCACAATGTTAAAATCAAAGATCCACCGCGCGCGCGTTACCGAAGCAAACCTTTATTACGAAGGAAGCATTACTATTGACAGTGTCCTTATGGAAAAGTCCGGCATCCTGCCTTTTGAAAAAGTAGAGGTATTGAATATGAATAACGGGCAGAGGCTTGAGACTTACGCTATCGAAGGCAGAAGCGGTTCGGGGGTCATCTGTTTGAACGGAGCAGCTGCCCGCGGTTCTTACGTAGGGGACGAAGTGATCATTGTTTCTTACGTATTAGTAGATGATAAGACTGAACCTCTTTTTCAGCCTAAAATAATCAAGGTAGATGAAAAAAATCGAATTAAAGATTAGGACCTATCCTGACCCGGTGCTTAGGAAAAAGGCTCAAAGAGTCGTAAAAGTGGTTGAAGAGCACCGCGCTATCATAAGCGGCATGGCTAAACTTATGTATAGCTCATCCGGCATAGGGTTAGCCGCGCCCCAGGTAGGCATAAGCTTATCTATGATCACGGTGGATTGCGGCTTGGGGCTTTATAAATTGATTAATCCTAAGATCTTGAAAAAGGAAGGGCAGCAGGCGATAGAAGAAGGGTGCCTGAGTGTCCCCGGAGTATGTGTCAAGGTCAGGCGCGCAAGAAAGATCGTGGTCCAGGCACAGGATGAATACGGCAAGCTCCTGAATATAGAGGCAGAGGACCTCTTTGCCTGCGTTATACAGCATGAGATGGAGCATCTTCGGGGAGGGCTCATAATCGACCACGCCTCTTTTTTGGAAAAGCTTAAAATGAAAAAGAATCTCGTCCATTTAAAAACGAAGGCCGGATATGAAAGATTGCCCGAATCAGAAACAAAATCTTGCAAATTGCAATTGTAGTTATGAACCCTGCGCAAGAAAAGGGGTTTGTTGCGAATGCATAAGTTACCACCGCAGGAATAACGAGCTCCCGGCTTGTTTTTTTTCGGACGATATCGAAAAAACCTATGACCGTTCGATAAAGAATTTTATCCGGAACAATAAATGATAAATCGGCTGCCTGAATGGTTTAAGCAGGATATTGTCTCTGACCAGGCGAAAGATACAAAAAGGGTCATTTGCGGGCTGGGTATCAACACGGTCTGCCAAAGCGCCAAATGCCCGAATATAAATTCATGTTTTAAAAACGCCCGCCCGGCATTTATGGTCTTAGGGGATACCTGCACGCGTAGCTGCGCATTTTGCGCGGTAAAAAAGGCGCAGGGCGAAAGGCTTATTAATGATCCCGACGAGCCTTTTAAGATAGCACAGGCGGTAAAGCAATTAAAGATAAGGCATGCCCTGGTCACTTCCGTGACCCGCGACGACTTAGCAGACGGCGGGGCCGCGATATTCGCGATGTGCCTTGAGGCTATCCGCGATATAAACGATAATGTAACAGCGGAAGTCTTGATCCCTGATTTTAAAGGTGAGATTTCAAGCTTGCGGGCCTTGGCCTCTGCGCGTCCCGCAGTGATAGCGCATAACCTAGAGACTGTCAGGCGGCTTTATGGGAAATTACGGCCGCAGGCAGATTACGCAAGGTCCTTAGAGGTCTTAAAAAATATAAAACTTCTTTCTGCCTCCGTTATCACGAAGACATCAATGATGCTTGGCTTGGGCGAACGCGAGGAAGAGGTCGTTGAGTCGATAAAGGATATAAAAGATGCCGGTTGCGATATCCTGACTTTAGGCCAATACCTTGCTCCATCGAAAGAAAATTATCCGGTGAAAGAATTTATAAGCCCTGATAAATTCAGGTATTATCAGGATCTAGCTGTCGGCTTAGGTTTTAAAGGAGTTTTATCCGGGCCATTAGTAAGGAGTTCTTATAAAGCTCAGGAATTATATAACGGTGTTTCTGAATTCCAAATGACAAAAATCTCCCGCAACGCGTGATCCCGCTTTATTTTTCCGGGTGCGGGGCAAATGACAAATGAATAATTTAAAGTCAAATCATTAAATCATTTGGATTTAGGATTTTTTTTAGGAGTTTAGCTATGTATGACCTTATAATAATAGGAGCCGGCCCCGCGGGTTTGACCGCTGGGCTATATGCCGGCAGGTTCAAATTGAAGACCTTGATCCTTGAGAAGATGGTCGTAGGCGGACAGATCATCCTTTCTCCGTGGATAGACAATTTTCCCGGGTTTCCCGAAGGGATCGCCACGCAGGAGTTGGTAGATAAATTCAAAAAACAAGTGGATGAATTTATGATAAAGATCGAGATGGCGCAGGTTATAAAGATAGAGCCTAATCCCGCCGGGTCTTTTTATAATTTCCGCGTTGATTCTAAAGAAAATGCTTATGATGCCAGGTCGGTGATCGTAGCAACCGGCGCTCAACCAAAAAGCCTGGGAGTGCCCGGTGAAGACAGGTTTATCGCCAGGGGTATCTCTTATTGCGCCACTTGCGACGGCCCGCTTTATAAGAATAAAGAGATCGCGGTGATCGGGGCAGGGGATAGGGCGATCGAAGAGGCTATATTATTGGCCAATTATGCCAAAAAAGTGACAGTCATCCACCGCCGCAATCAATTACGCGCTTCTCCTGTTTTGGAAGATAAGGCTAAGGCAAACCCTAAGATAAGTTTCTTTCTTGAAAAAACAGTGGAAGAGGTCATCGGAGATACTAAGGTGCGCGCGCTTAGATTAAAAAGCGTCATTGACGGCACGATAAGCGAATTCGCCTGCGAAGGCGTTTTTGTCTTTGTGGGTGTCCAGCCTGATACCGGATTCTTATCCGGGTCCATAGATTTAGACGAAAAAGGCTTTATTCTTGCCGATCAAGATATGCAGACATCCCGAAAAGGCGTCTTTGCCTGCGGCGATTGCCGAAAAAAAAGCTTTTATCAGGTAGTAACAGCATGTTCTGACGGCGCTATAGCCGCGGCTTCCGCTCAAAAATTCCTGATTTAAAGGAGTTAAAATGAAAAAATTTCCTACGCATAACAAAAAATTAACCGATTGGGTCGGTAAGATGGCGCGTTTATGCCAGCCGGATGATATTGTCTGGATCGACGGTTCAGAAGCTCAAAAAAATCAACTGGAAAAAGAAGCTTTTGAGACCGGAGAGCTTATTCAGCTGGATCAGGAAAAGCTTCCGGGTTGCGTTTTACACCGGACCGCGATAGACGACGTTGCCCGCACAGAGCACCTTACCTTTATCTGTACTAAGAAAAAACACGATGCCGGGCCGAACAACAATTGGATGTCGCCTAAGGCGGCATACCGAAAGGCCAGGGGATATTTTAAAGGCGCGATGAAGGGCAGGAACATGTATGTCATACCTTTTTCCATGGGCCCCGTGGGCTCGCCTTTCAGCAAGATCGGCGTCGAGATCACCGATTCCCGTTATGTGGTCTTAAACATGTTGATCATGACCCGCGCGGGAGAGATAGCTTTACGGCAGTTGGAAAAAGATGACCAATTCACCAAATGCCTGCATTCTAAAGCGGATTTAGATATCAATAAAAGGTTGATCCTGCATTTTCCCGAAGATAACACTATCTGGAGCGTGGGTTCCGGTTACGGCGGTAATGTGCTTTTAGGAAAAAAATGCCTGTCGCTTCGTATCGCCAGTTTTTTGGGAAAAAAAGAAGGGTGGTTGGCCGAGCATATGCTGATCATGGGGATAGAAGAACCCAATGGGCATATCGGATATATCGCGGCGGCATTCCCTAGCGCCTGCGGAAAGACTAACCTCGCCATGCTTATCCCTCCCGAAGGGCTCAAGGTAAAGGGATACCGTATCTGGACCGTTGGGGATGATATTGCCTGGATGCGTGTTGATTCAGACGGCTGCCTTTGGGCGATCAACCCCGAAAAAGGCTTCTTCGGGGTTGCCCCCGGGACAAATTCCGAAAGTAATCCCAGTATGGTTGCTACGATAAAAAAAGATACTATTTTTACCAATGTCTTATTAAAACCTGACAATACAGTCTGGTGGGAAGGTGCTGATGGGGAAGTGCCGCAAGGCGGCATTGACTGGCAGGGCAGGCCATGGAAGCCCGGGATGAAAGATAAAGACGGCAAAACAATCAAGGGCGCTCATCCCAACAGCCGTTTTACTGTCCCTATCTCAAATTGCCCTTCCGCGTCTTTCAGGCTTGAGCAGCATCATGGCGTGCCGATCGCAGCGATTATTTTCGGAGGAAAAAGAGCGCATCTTGCGCCATTGGTCTATGAATCTTTCAACTGGCAGCATGGTGTTTTTGTAGGGGCTACCATGGCTTCAGAATTAACCGCTGCCCAGGTAGGAAAAGTTGGAGAGGTGCGCAGAGACCCAATGGCGATGATCCCTTTCTGCGGTTATAATATGGGGGATTATTTTATGCATTGGTTAAAGATGGGCAAAAAGATGAATAACCCCTCCAGGATCTTCCACGTGAACTGGTTCCGGACCGACAACGACGGGAAATTCCTCTGGCCGGGTTTCAGGGAAAACTTAAGGATATTGGAATGGGTGCTTGAGCGTTGTGT
>JAFGET010000003.1 GCA_016931435.1 Candidatus Omnitrophota bacterium | reverse complement strand
TCCCTTCTTTTTTTCCCAAATAGATCAAAGCCGCCTCTATCCCGGAGGCTACTGCCGCTGAGTTTTCAAATAAAGAATGGATCCAGGGCACACTCCAGGCTGATTCCGGATAACGCGTAGTAAATACTTCCAGGCATCCGGTGTTATTAGCCACGATAGTATTGCTGCCGGCAGCCTCCAGGATCAATTTAGCCGCCATGGCCTGGCCGCAGCCCGCACAGGCGGTATGCCCGGGTTTGAATAAATTCTTATTCTCCATATTTTTCTTTTAGCAATTCAGGTTTTAAATCAATAAATTCCAAGTTGATTTCTCTTTGCGTCAACCTGCTGAATATCTCTTTTATGGATTCCAGAGTGATATCCCTGCCCCCTAAACCCGCGACAAAACTACTGATGACCTTAGGGGACTTCTTTTTTCCGAAGAAGGCGGTTTTAATCTCGCTTGCCAATGGCGCGTAAGCCCCTAATGATACCGCTTTATCTAAAACCGCTACCTGCGGCACGTCTTTAAGCGCCTGAAAGACTCTTGCGTAGGGAAAAGGCCGGTAAGAAATTATTTTTAACAAGCCGACTTTCTTGCCTTTTTTACGCAACTCATCCACCACCTCTTTAATCGTGCCGCAGACCGAACCCATGGCTACGATCACCTTCTGGGCGTCTTTTACATGATATTCTTCGACGAGGCAGTCTTTATAATCTCTTCCGAAACACGATTTAAATTCATCGCTGACTTTGGGGATCAGGGCCAAAACATCTTTAAAAGTTTCCTGTATGGCAAAACGCGTCTCTGCGTAATAATCCGGATCCGCCAGGGGCCCCATAGACACGGGTTCTGCGGGATCAAGCTTATACAGAGCTTTATACGGAGGAAGGAATCTATCTACTTTTTCCTGTTCAGGCATATCTACCGGCTCCATGCCGTGAGTGAGGATAAAACCGTCCATACATACCATCACCGGAAGCATTATAGACTTATCTTCTCCGATCCGGTAAGCCATAAAATGAAAATCCGCTACTTCCTGGAGATTTTCCGCGTAAAGCTGTATCCAGCCGCTATCCCTTAAAGACACCGAATCCTGGTGGTCATTCCAGATACTGATAGGAGCTGAGATAGCCCGGTTGGCACAGGACAAAATCACCGGTAAGCGCATCCCGGCGATATTAAAAATCACCTCCGCCATTAAAAACAATCCCTGGGAACTGGTGGCGGTAAAAGAACGGACCCCGGCGGCTACCGCCCCTAGAACTACCGAAGCCGCGGAATGTTCGCTTTCCACATTGACAAACTGGGAATCCAAGTGCCCGTCAGCCACCATCTGAGCGAGCTCTTCTACGATATGCGTCTGGGGAGTGATCGGATAAGCAGAGATCACCCCCGGCTTGCACATTTTTACGGCTTTTGCTATAACTTGCGAACCTTCTAAGAATTCCTTCACCCAGCACCTTCTCTTCTATTTATCTTCCTTCACCATTTCAATATCTTTCTTGGGGCAAATCACCGCGCAAAGGCCGCAGCCTTTGCAATAATCTAAATCGCAATCATAGGTATTTTTTTCATTACCCTGGATGCATCCTTCCGGACAGATCAAAAGGCACATTTTACAGGCAATGCAATCCTTCTTTAAAAAATGCGGCTTTACTTTCGTGCGCCAGGAACCGGTCTTATTATTTTTACTTGAACCTGGCTTGCTTATTAATGGGCCAAACACCGTAGCTCTCCTTTTAACCTTTCTTTATATACTGAAAACCCTGTTTTACCGCTTCTATATTCGCTTCTTGTATCTTTGCGGAAAACCTGTGTTTTATTGCTTCGATCAAGATATCTAAATTCAACTCCCCGGTAGCCGCCGCAAACGAACCGACCAAGGCAGTATTACCTAAGGGCTTTCCGATAGTCTTTAAGGCAATATCATTGCCCGGCACAACAAATACCTTTTGCTTTGCCTTTACCTTGGGAGCAGATGCTCCCTCTTTATCATTTAAAATAACTACCCCGTTTTCCTTTAATCCGGAGAAACAGTTAAAGTTACGCATAAGCGTCTGGTCTATAATGATGACGTAATCCGGTTTATATATCTGGCTTCTTACCCTTACCGGCTTAGAATCCATGCGCACAAACGCATTCATCGGAGCGCCCATCCTGGCTGCCCCGAAATGCGGAAAAGCATAGGCATACGCCCCTTTTAAAAAATAAGCGTACCCTAATAATGAAGCGGTAGTAATTGCGCCTTGGCCGGCGCGGGCATGGATTCTTATCTCTTTCATAAATGAGGCCACAACTTATGGAGCGAGTGAAACGAGCGAACATAAGTTGTTAAGCCGAATTAACTCCGAACGTGCGAGAAAATCTAAACAAGATTTTCGAGCGCTACGTGAGGAGATAAAGTTGACTTATTCCTTAGTAGGCAAAAGTAGAAGAATTATAAGCTTTTTGTGTTGATTTGTCAATTAATTTATTTTTGAGGAGATTTCAGAAAGGGTCTTAAAAATAGCTTCTGCTTTTGTTTCATCCAGGGTACCTAAGCCACAGGCAGGGCTAAGCAGGAGGTCTTTTAACAACTGGCCGTTATCTAACCCTTTATTTACCAATATCTTTACGCCTTCGCTTATTCTTTTGTAAAGAAGGTCTGGGGATTCGCCCTTGAATTCCTGCGTTGGGACAATACCCCAGCAAAGCATGCCTCCCCTGGCAAAAAAACCTTTTAAACTATCCGCGTAGAGGACTAATCTGTCCAAAAAACCGAAGGCGTCGAAATTAATTATGTCCAGAGTTTTTATTTCTGTGAATATGGACCAATCAGTATTCCCGCAACAATGTACCCCGGTCAAAGCTTTGCGCGCCTTGATGCTTTCGGTCAACTCTGCCAATCCCCTTACAACATCTTCCCTGTTTATAGGAGTATAGGCAGAACCGAAGCACCCTAAATATGGCTCGTCAATAAATACGACCATTTTTTTGCCGAATTTTTTCAAAAAATCAAGCTGCCAAAGCGCCTTCATGCTTAAGGCTTTCAGAAAAGCCTGCATGAATACCTTATCATGCAAAAGCGCCCTGCCTTTTTCGTCATTTATACTCGCAGCGAAAGTAAAGGGCCCGGTGATATGACATTTTAAGAACTCGATATCTTTTAAGGGCGACCCCTCCAGTCTCTGCCTGAAACCATATAACCCTTGCGCGAAATCCTCGGTTATCTTGAAATAATCCGTGTCCTCGGAGATAATATGCTCGTAAAAAACTTCCAGCTTTCTTTCTTTATCCTGAGGATTAAAAACAACCCCGTCTGAAAGCATTTCTACGCAAGGCAGGTTCTGGCTGAATTGCCCGATCATGCCTTCGCGTATATGCCGCTTAGGCAGTTGCGGCCAGAACGGTATTTGCGGGCAGTATTTAAAAACCAGGCCTAAGGCCGCCTGAACATCTTTATGCGGAAGGCTGCCTATTCCGGTAGTCAATCCCTTTAATCCATTCATATGTTATATTGTGATGTTGCGCAAGACATTACCGAAAGCGGAATCAAAATCATAGATATCGTTAAAATCGTCCAGGGAATCTTCTTCGGTCCTTGAAAGCACCTTCTCTTCGATAAGATTAAAAACCATATTGCCGAAGTCGCGGGTCTTAGATATGCCCCAATGCGACAAGACAGTCTTTGCCATCGGGCCGTATTGATCTATGGCAAACTCGCGGATGCCCTCCAGAAGCTCTCTGCCGCTTATGTGCCCCTGTCTTTTGAGTTTCTTCTGCGTAAAAGCCAGCGACTGCATCAGGAATTCATAGCTATCCGGCTTATAACGGCTGTCGCGCGTAAAAACTTCTTCGATGATCCGAGAAAAATCTTTTTTCTCTTCCATGGTCAGTTAACCTATGCCGGGCAGATCAAACCCCATTACTTCCTTCATCTTAACCGCCGCAATCTCCTGAGCGCGCTTGATCGCCTTGTTATATGCATCCTGGATGCTTTTCTCAAGCTGGCTTTTATCGATATCCTTTAGTTCTGCCTGGATACTCACTTCTTTTACTTCCTGGGAGGCGCTCATAGTGACCTTGACCAGCCCGTCGGAACTTAAAACCTCGAGTGAAGTATCTTCCAGCCGGCGCTTGATTTCTCGCATATTTTTCTGAGCATCCATCAAAGCTTTCATTTTATCAAACATGACCATTCCTTTCCGCTACCCCAATCTTGCCGCCAACTCCAACAACGTACTGATCAAAAACGACTTCAAGAACATTATCGCCAAAAACGCGATAATAGGAGAAATATCTATGCCAAACTTAAAAGACCCGGGTAAGATCCTTCTGATAGGTTCAAGCACCGGCTCAGTGACTTTATACAAAAACTGCACGATAGGATTATAGGGATCGGGGTTCACCCAGCTGAGTATCGCGCGGATAAGTATAAGCCAATAAAACAGACTTAAAAGGACATCGGCTACCCTGGCTATCGCCACTAAAAGATTCCCTAATATAAACATTTTTATCTCCTTAAAAACCTAAATTCTCATTGACCAAAACTACCGTCAACCTATCCGCGGAAATCTCCGCTTCAATAATCAACAACTGACAACACATCCTTTTGTATTCAGGAAACAGGCAAATACTTTCTTGGCATACGCCATCTTTAAAGCAGGGGGTGTTCCAATCCAGGCGCTTACAATTAAGGGGCGTGGCGTATTCCCTGGCTCTCTTCAATGCCCCCGTAATATCGGAGGCGATTTTATTGATACCGCATATTATAACGGCTTTTTTTGCGCAGGATATCCCGGCAGTGCGCTGCCCGTATCCGCTGAAAAAAACCAACTCGCCGTTTTGCGATACGGCGTTAGCCGAAGCCAGATAATAATCTGCGCTTGCCCCCTGACGCCTGACTTCCAGGACTTCTTCCCTGGTGAATCCGCTCTTGTATTGATTAAAGACTTTATTCCCGCGCTCTTCTAAAAGCCCGATAATACCTACCTGCTCCAAAGTGACTGAACCGGACATGCCGATACTGGCAGAAGAAGGGATCATCCTAAGCAGCTCTGCGACTGCTTCATCCTTATCCCTGCAAAAAATACCGCGGATATTACGCTTTTTGAAATTCCCAATCAAGTTATCGATCTTATTATCCATCGCTCCGCTTAATATTGCATCTTAATCCGCTAATATCTGGCTATATGCTTTTTCAGAAAAAGAATTCCTTTCGGCAACTATCTTTCCGTTTCTATCTATAAAAATATATGTCGGAACCCCCAGGATCCCGTAGTCAAAGGCTACTTGGGTGTCTTCATCCAGAAGTACCCGTAAAGAGAAGCCGTATCTTTGCATAAAATTTTGCGCCCGGTAAAGAGGTTCACCTGCGTCTATGGTCAACAGCTCTACCCCCTGCTTGGCGAATCTTTCGATCTTTGAATTCAACAACTTTAATTCGCTGCGGCAAAAAGGGCAGGATGTCGTCCAAAACATCAAGATCACCGGTTTGCCTTTAAAATCAGATAAAGAAACCTTATTTTTTTCAAGATCTAAAAGCGTAAAATCATCGGCCGTTCTTCCTCTTTCTGTCTTAAACGGAGCGGCGGCAAATAAAAAAGAAGGTAATAAAAGAAAGACCAGAAGATACCCCCACAACGATCGTCTATTGATCGCTAACTCTTCTTTGACAATTGGTGTGGGGGTCACCATATCATGCTCCCGGCTTTGATCAGAAAATATTCGCCTGCCGCGATCAAAACGAATCCCGAGATCTTCCTTAAACGCGCCAGCCAAACTCCGGACTTGGAAAGACTTAAGAATGCCGCCCCGAAAGTCCCGCTTATGATCAAAAGTATGCCCATCCCGTATGCGAAAACAAATAAAAGGCTGGCGCCATAAATTATATTCTGTTTGCTGGCAACAAAAAACAATATCGTACCCAAGGCGGGAGTAAGGCACGGGCCGACTATTAACCCGGACACTGCTCCCAGCAGAAACACGGAGAAAAATCCCGAATTCCGCTTTACTTTATTTGCCAGATTCAATCCGGTGAAATTTAAACTAAGGACATCCAAAAATGAAAGCCCTGCGATGATACAGGCATTGGCTATCAAAAAGTAAGAAAGAGGATGCTTTGCCATCTCTCCGAATAGTTTACCGGTCAAAGAAGCGATAAGCCCTAAAATAGAATAAGTGATACTTAAGCCGAAAACATAAACCAGGCTCAATAATAAACCTTTGAGGCGGGAAGAATCCGCCCTCACTCCGATAAAAGTCAAGGTTATGGGGATGAGCGGATAAACGCAAGGAGAAAAGCCTACGGCTAGCCCGCCTAAAAAAGCCCCCAGATAACTTATTTCACTTCCTTGTAGATTCATTTATCCAATCCAGATATTCCTTGTTGCCGGCGATAATCGGCAGAGCGATTATTTCAGGAACGGTATATTTGTGCAATGATTTTACTTTTTTGACTAACTTGCCCGTAAGGGCCTTTCTGGTCTTAATGATAAGCAGGGTCTCTTTTGCCTGATCGACTTTTCCTTCCCACCAAAAAAGAGAACGCACACCGGAAACAATATTGACGCAAGCGACAAGCCTTGCTTCGACCAGTTTTTGCGCGATAAAATCAGCCTGTTTATCGTCTGGTACAGTCACTAATATTACGACATGCATGACTCACCTCATTTATTAATCAAAAAGTTTTTTTGTCAACTTGGCAACCCTTGAGCCCAGGCGCATGCACTGCTTGCTGGCGCGCTCATCCGGGGCCCCTATCGCAACAGGGCCGTAGTGGTCGCCCCGATCATCACCGCCGATAATCATACCATGAATAAGCATGGCGTTCAAGATATCTAAGATCGTAGTCTCATTACCCCCTCCGATATTAGCGGAAGAGGCAAAAGCAGCCCCTACTTTTCCGTCAAGTTTACCATGGAATTCTACCGAATCATCCAGGAGTTTTTTAATCTGAAAACTCATCGTCCCGTAATAAGTAGGAGAGCCGATAATAATAGCATCGTATCTAAGCAGGTCTTGCGGCTTAACGCTGCTTACTTCTTTGACTGCCGCCTCAAGGCCCTCTTTCGCCAATCCTTTTTTAACTGCCTCCGCCATTTTCTTCGTGTTCCCGCTAAGCGAATAATAAACTATCAATGCCCTGGGCATATTCTGCCTCCTCCTTTATCATTCTTCGTTTATTTTCACCGATTTGAACCTGCCTAATTGCGCGCAAATATCAAAAACAAGAGTCGGATCCCGTGCGCGGATATTGATCTTAAAACTATCGCCCTTCTCATTCTCGCCCGGCGCCAATGGCGCGATCTTAAGGTCTTCTCCGTATTGCGACAACGACTCCCGGATAACATCTAAACAAGGATCGTGGACGCTCAATATAAACTCCAGAGAATATTTACCCATTTTTATTTTAACATTATTACCGCCATCATCCTGCCGCAGGAAGGGCCCTCTTTGCGGAAAGAAAAAAAATTATCGTTACCGCAACAGGTGCAGACGCCGGTATCAAGAATATTATCCTGCGGCACTCCCGCCCCCTCAAGCTCTTCGATATTGGCTCTTACTAAATCCAAATAAAAACGGCCGTCTTTTTTTATTACTTGCCCCGGGAAGAAATCAAAGAATTCGCGGCCGACTTCGTAACAGCAACTCCTGATAGCCGGCCCCAAAAAGGCGCGGATACTTTCCTTATCTATCCCAAACTTTTGGCGCATCAATCCTACTGCCTTGGATGCAATACGCTCTTTACTACTACGCCAACCGGCATGGACTAATCCGATCATTCCCCGCTTTGGTTCATATAAGAAAATGGGCAGGCAGTCAGCGGTGAATACAGCCAAAGGCACATTTCGCTTATCGCTGATCAAGGCATCGGTATAAGGAATTGCGCTTTCCAAAGCCAAAGCCCCCTTGCCTTTATCCTGCTCTTTTACACAGCTGACATTACTGCCATGGACCTGTTGGGCACAAACAAGGTCTCGGTAATCAATGCCTATCTCTTCTAAAAATCTCCTGCGGTTTTCTATTACGCCTTGCTTCTTCCCATAAGTCAAAGACATATTAAAGGCAGAACGCGTGCTGATGGCGCAGGTCAAATCATCTTTGGAAAGGCTGATAAACTTAGGCATCGACTGAAATCGTCTTAAAACGCGACGTTTCGCCTTGAATGATCTTAAGCTGGTATTTTTTGACTTTTAAGTGCCGCGATAATACTTCTATGAGTTGTTTATTGGCTAGGCCATCCTGCGCGGGCTTAGTGAGGTAGACTTTCAAGACCGCGCCTTCTTTTTTTACGGAAACCCTGCTTGCCTTGGGAATGACTTTTACCTGTAAAACCACTATTTGCTTTCTATCTGCTTGGAATCCTGGATATGGCTGATACGATCCAAGAATTTATCCAGTTTCTTCTGGCTGTCCGAATATTTACTTCCGGCGTTTGAAAGATGGCCTCCTAAAATATCGAAATCTTCCTTGAACTTTGCGATCTCTACAGAGACCATGCTTAAATTCTTTAATATCGCCTTAGCGTTCTCTTCTATCTTCATCCCCTTTAACCCCAGGCAGATTATCTGTAAATATGCGTAGAAGGTATTGGGAGAGACCGGGATCACTTTCTTGGTAAGGCTATAAGAAAAAATGTCTTCTTTGATGATCACTTCATAATAAACGTTTTCCGCCGGGATATACATAAGCGCAAAATCATAAGTATTTTCCTGGGGGAGGATATACTTGGAAGCTACTTCATCGATGCGGTTTTTGACGTCCTGGATGAATTTTTTACGGAACGCACTCTTTTCTTCTTCGCTTTTAGCTTCAAGCAGTTTTTTAAAATTCTCCAGGCTGAATTTTGCATCCACCGGCACCAGGCGCTCGCCCAGGCGCACTACCGCATCTACGGCATCGGACGATTTAAAACGGTGCTGCATCGTAAAATATTCCCTCGGCAATACCTGGGCTAAAAGATTTTCAAGGAGGGTCTCCCCCATCTGCCCCCTGAACTTCGGGGCGCGCAGCAATTCCTGCAGGCTTGATATATCTTTGCTTATCTCATAGATATGCTTCTGAGCTTCTTCCAGGCGCCCCAGGCTCTTTTGCACATCGCCAAAAACTTTCGTCGCCGAATCCAGCCTGTCCCCTACGCTTCTATGCCCTTCCTGCAGGACCTGGTATACCTCTTTTAATCCGTCGTCCACCTGTCTTGTCACGGAACGCAATTCCCGGTTCATTACTGAAACGATCTTAAAGACGAGGAAAACGATAAACAAGAACCCCGCAATAAAAATCCCTACGATCAGCCAAGTCATATTTTAATTATATCATTAACCGGTCTATTAATAAAATAGATTTACGGTCCGGCATCTTTGCCTTTAGTCGAACACAATATTCTACTAAAGCAAATAATCTTTTTTTACTCTGGTTAAGCTGCGGTAAATATTTGTTTTGACGTCAGGGCATATTTTCTTCAGGTCTCTGATTATTTTCCC
>JAFGET010000198.1 GCA_016931435.1 Candidatus Omnitrophota bacterium | reverse complement strand
GATTAGCTGAGGCAATATTGTATCTTTTGGAACGTCCTGAAATTTCAAAAGAAATGGGTGAGGCAGGATATCAAAGGGTGCAGAAGTTTTTTTCTTTGAGGCAGATGCTTGACGGGGTTATGAACGCGTATAGAGAAGTTTTGGCGGAGAAATAATGGCGATAATCGGTATCGACGCAACATCAGTCTCTCTTTGGGGCAAGGGTCTTTCAGTTTATCAGTACGGGTTTATACGTGCCCTTGCCGCAGCCGCCAGCCTTAACGACTACTATATTTTTTTGGATAAGAATAATCCCTTACCACAGCTGCCTTCCAGGAGTAATTTTTATTATATTAAGACCGATATCCCTAATCGTATTATCTGGGACCAGTTCCAGCTGCCCGCGTTGATCAAGAAATACAAGATCGATCTTTATTATACCAGCCATGACACCCTGCCTTTATTCTCACGGATAAAACTCGTTACGTATTTATTCGAGATACCTGATTATAGGTTAAGCTCTGCTGCAAAGACAGCCCGTTCTTTATACGCACGGGCCAGCCGCGCCTATATCAGGTCCATATTTAAACCAAGCTTAAAGAACGCGCATGTTATCATCGTAAGTTCCCAGAGCACAAAGAGTGACCTGGTAAATAAATACGGCGTGCCGCAAGCAAAGGTCAGGGTGGTCTATCCGGATGTGGATGACCTGTTCGTCCCGGCTAAAAACGAGCAAGTTAAAATAGAAACCAGAAAAAAATACAATGCTGAAGAAGGGTATGTGCTGCATATTTCTTCAAATGACCCACGCGACAATACTGCGGTTGTTATCCGGGCATTCCATAAGGCTATGGATAAGTTTAATCTGCGCAAAAAGCTTATCATTGCGGGTGATGTCGGTTTTATAAAAGGGGCGCTTGAGGAGCTGATTAAAGAATTGAGTTTGGGTGGTCAGGTAATATTTACCGGATATTTTCCTTCTGATCAATACAATAGGTTGGTCGAGCTTTATCAGGCAGCGGATCTTTACATAGATCCTTCTTTATATGAGGGATTTGGGCTGCAGGTATTAGAGGCTATGAGTTGCGGCCTGCCCGTAGTAACTTCTAACGTGACTTCTCTCCCGGAGATCGTAGGAATTGCAGGGATCATGGTTGAGCCTGATGATATAGATGGGTTGGCTTCAGCAATGGCTAAGATATTAAGCAGCAGTCAAGTTATGCGGGATATGTCGCAAATTAGCCTGGAAAAAGTGAAGGAGTTTTCCTGGGAAAAACACGTCCGTGAAGTTCTTAAAATATGCGCAGAAAAGTCATAATCATCACAGAGATCATTTCGCCTTATCGCATCCCGGTTTTTAACGAGATAGCCAAAATCCTAGGGGAGAACTTTAAGGTGTTTTTTTTAAGCGAAACCGAAAAGAGGCGCGATTGGAAGGTCTATAAAGATAAGATCCGGTTTGCCTATGATGTGCTTCCGGGGATATCGTTGCAAAAGAGCCAGGGAGAGCCGCATTTTTTTAATCCAGGGATATTTTTTAGGTTGGCCAAGGAATCTCCGGACGTAGTGGTCACAGGAGGATACCAGCACCCCAGCTATATTCTTGCTTTATTTTATTCCCTTCTCTTCAGAAAGAAGTTTATTCTTTGGAGCGAGGTGCACCAGAGGAATGATCATCCGTTAAAGCAGGCATATAAGCGCTGGTTTATTAGAAGATGCAATGGTTACCTGGTCCCGGGTAATTCGGCCTTGGATTATATTTTATTCTATGGCGCAGAAAAAGAGAAAGTCTGGGTTGCCCCGGATGCTGTAGATAATGATTATTTTTTTAAAGCGGTTTCAAGTTGTGGGCCTCAGGCAGAAGGATTGAGAAAAAAGAATAACTATCCGTCTAAACTGATACTTTATGTAGGCAGGCTAATAGGTTATAAAGGGATCATTGATCTTTTGGAAGCATTTAAATCAGTTTCCGCAGAAGATCCTCAGGCAGGACTATTATTTGCCGGTGACGGCGCGGCGCAAGAAGAATATAAAGCATATTGCAGGGTTAATATTATCGGGAATGTGTTTTTTGCGGGTTTTATTCAGCAGGAAAGTCTTCCTTTGTATTATGCGCTAGCTAAAGTATTGGTTTTACCTAGCCGGTTTGAACCTTGGGGATTAGTTTTGAATGAAGCGATGGCTTCTGGTTTGCCGGTGATCGCATCAAGTGCTTGTGGCGCATCAAGAGACCTCATCCAGCAAGGTGAAAACGGTTTTGTTTACAGGGTAGGAGATATCGCTGAGTTAGCCGGTTATTTAAGGGATGTTTTAGGCGATGAAAGTAGAAGGATAAAGATGGGTAAGAGGTCTCTGGATATAATCAGTAATTATTCACCTCAAAAATGCGCGCAGGGCATGATTCGGGCGTTTGAGGGGGCCAGATGAAGATACTTTTTGTTATGCCGACATTAAGTGGCGCAAGCGGCGGCCCTGCGCAGGCAGTGGTGCAGGCCTGCCGGGAATTGAAAAAGCAGGGTGTTAGTGTTACTATAGCCACTACTTTTTTAAAAGATAGTTCCGAAGCCTGGGAGATCGGTAATTCCTCAGGCGTAGAGGTAATCGGTTTTAAGCGCAATATTCATACAACGTTTATTGAGCAATTCGCGTTTTCCTTTGGTTTGAAAAAATGGCTTAAGGGGCATATCAGGGATTTTGACCTGGTGCATATCCACTATCTTTTTACGTTCTCTTCTACCATCGCCGGTTTTTATTGTCATAGATATAAGGTCCCTTATGTGCTCAGTACTGACGGAATGCTTAGCCCGTTTTGCCTAAAACAGAGCGCTTTTAAAAAGAAGGTATATTTTTCACTATTTGAAAGGAATAACCTGAAAAACGCCGCGGCTATACAATTTACTTCCGAGCAGGAAATGCTCTCTGCGCAAGTATCCGGAATGAGCAATAAATACCATGTCATCCCCAATGGCCTAAAGCTGAAGCAGTTCAGCGGGATAGACGCCCAGAAGGGCCTTTTTAGAATGGAATATCCTGCCTGTGCAGGAAAGAAGATAGTTCTATTTATGGGACGAATACATCCGATAAAAGGATTAGATATACTGATACCCGCCTTAAAACAGGTGTTTTCACGGCGTAAAGATTTTATTTTTGTCCTGGCCGGTTCAGGCAATAAGGATTATGAACGGCGGATCAGGCGTTTATTGACTGATGCGGGATTGGCAGGTATCTCTATTCTCACTGGCTTTGCCGATGAGAGGTTAAAAACAAAGCTTTTGGCGGATTCTGATATATTTGTTTTATCGTCTTATCATGAAAATTTTGGCATGGCCGCGGCAGAAGCGTTAAGCTGCGCTATGCCTGTAGTCATTTCGAATAAGGTGGATATTCACAAGTTAGTAGAACAGTATAGTTGCGGAATAGTTACGGAGATGGATCCTCTGAAGCTTTCGCTGGCGCTGGAGAGGTTATTATCTGATGATCAGCTTAGATATGATATGGGCACAAGAGGTATACAGTTAGTAAGGGAGAATTTTGATATTGGCGTAATCGCCAAAAGGATGGTACAATTGTATTCTAATATTTTATCTGTTAAAAACCAAAAACGAGGGGTATTCTAAATGATCATATTAGGGGTAAACGCTTACCACGGTGATGCCTCTGCGGCGATAGTGGTCGACGGGCAACTGGTTGCTTGCGTTGAAGAGGAGCGCTTTAGCCGCGTAAAGCACGCTGCGGGGTTTCCTTATGAGTCGGTAAAGTTCTGCCTGAAACAGGCTGGCGTCGATATCAAGCAGGTTGATTTTATCGCCGTTCCCAGGGACCCGCGCGCGCGTTTATTCACAAAGATATATTATGGGCTGAAGATCCCTAAGCTTGCCGCCCGGCGGCTATTGGCTCTACATAAGACGCAAGGGATAAAAAAGACTGTCGCCGGTATGCTGGGAGTAGATGAAAAAACGATCCGCGCGCCGCTAGTGAACATTGAGCATCACCAGGCGCATATTGCCTCGTCTTTTTTTGTTTCTCCTTTTGATAAGGCTGCGCTTTTTTCAGAGGACGGCTTGGGAGATTTTGCTTCCACCATGTGGGGGATGGGGCAGGGTAACAGGGTAAATATTGCAGGATCGATCTCTTTCCCGCATTCTCTGGGTATGTATTACACCGCCGTCACCCAATACCTGGGTTTTTTAAGTTACGGCGATGAGTATAAAGTAATGGGGCTGGCGGCATTAGGGAAGCCTTCTTACCATAAAGAGTTTGAAAAGATATTAAGGTATGACAAAGATCTGCGTTTTTCATTAGGGCTTGAATATTTCCTTCATCATAAAAAAATGGTGGATATGAATTTTGAAGAAGGGTACCCGACGCTAGAGGCCCTTTATTCAAAGGGCCTTGAAAGACTTTTGGGCAGGCACCGCGAAAAAGATGAGCCACTGGAGCAGCGGCATAAAGATATATCCGCCTCCCTGCAGGAGCGCATAGAGGAAGTGGTTTTTGCTTTAGTAAATGACCTTTATAAGCTCTACGATTATAAGCAGCTTTGTCTATCCGGGGGCGTAGCTTATAACTGTGTAGTCAACGGTAAGCTTCTTGATAAGACTCCTTTTTCTGATATATATGTGCCGCCGGCCGCCGGAGACGCCGGGCTTGCTATAGGGGCGGTTTATTATGTATGGAACCAGGTATTAGGTAAGCCCAGGGGTTTCTTGCTGGACCATGCTTATTGGGGTCCTTCTTATGATATGGAAGCGATAGGTAAACAACTAACGGAAATGAGCGCGGAATTGAGCGCGCAAGGGTGCAGGATAGAAAAAGTCGATGATGATACCCGTCTTTTTAAAGCCACCGCCCAGGCGATATCCGAAGGTAAGATCGTGGGCTGGTTCCAGGGCAGGATGGAATGGGGCCCCAGGGCTTTAGGCAATAGAAGTATTGTCGTTGACCCGCGCAGGCACGACATGAAGGATACTTTGAACAAGCGCATAAAACACCGGGAGACTTTTCGCCCCTTCGCGCCGTCCGTATTAGAAGAAAAAGTCGGTGAATATTTTGATAAGAGCCATCCTTCGCCTTTCATGCTTTTTACTTATAATGTTTTGCCCGATAAGAGAGACGTGATCCCCGCCCCGACGCACGTAGACGGAACGGGAAGGCTGCAGACAGTGAGTAAGAAGATCAATCCTCGATACTGGAATCTGATCAAAGAATTTGAAAACATCACCGGCGTGCCGGTCCTATTGAATACTTCTTTTAATGAGAATGAACCTGTGGTCAATACCCCCAGGCAGGCCTTGGAGTGTTTCCTGCGCACAAAAATGGATATGGTGGTTTTAGAAAATTATATGATATACAAATGAGGCCCCCGTTAGCGTAATGAATCTTTCACGACTTAGCAATAAAAACCTGTTCGGTAAAATATTGCGTTTGCCCTTGCGCCTGTTACCTGAAGACATGGTGATCCCCATAATGCAGACGAAAATGAAGGGGAAGTTATGGATAGCCGGTTCCGGCGTCCACGGTTATTGGTTGGGGTGTTATGAGTATGCCTTAAGAAAGTTTTTTGAAACAAAGGTAAGAGCTGGAACGGTTGTTTTTGATATCGGGGCGCACACAGGCTTCTATACTATTCTTTCTTCGGTATTAGTGGGGCAGCGTGGGCAGGTATTCGCTTTTGAACCTTTGCCGCGTAATTTATCCTATCTGCATAAGCACTTAAAGATAAACAATATATTAAATGCCAGGGTCGTTGAATCCGCTGTTTCAAACTATAATGGTACGGCGTCCTTTGATGCGCCTTCCGATTCTTCAGTGGGCCGTTTAGTAGATGGTTCTTGCGGTTTAAGTGTTAGCGTCGTGTCAATAGACGGGTTAGTCTCTAGCCAAAAATTGCCTGTTCCCGATTATATGAAGATCGATGTAGAAGGGGAAGAATTTTCCGTACTTTTAGGATCCGAAAAGACCCTTAAAACCCGCCATCCAGGCCTTTTTATTTCTTTACATACACAAGAAGCGCGGAAAAAGTGCATTGAATTTCTTGTTTCTATAGATTACCGGATTCAGGAAATTATCCCAAATGAGATCTATGCTTATACATAACTTTTTTATTACCCCAGTTTATCATGTAGCTTTGCCTATAGGATGGCAAAGTGCACCTCTATCTGAGGTGAATACTGGGTGTACCCCTTTCTGGGGTAGGAGGATAAAATGAATTTAAAAGGTAAGAATGTGTTAGTCACCGGAGGCTCTTCGTTTATCGGCTCAAACCTCGTTGATAAATTGCTTGATAAGGGCGCAGAGGTCAGGGTGGTAGACGACCTGAGCGCCGGGAGGTTTGAAAATATAAAGGATCATGTAAAGAACAAGCGTATAGAATTCATAAAAGGCGATCTGCGCGATGAAGCCGTGACAAAGAAAGCGCTAAAGCGGCAAAATGTAGTTTTTCATCTTGCGGCTGACCACGGGGGAAGAGGTTATGTAGATCTGCACCAGGCAGGCCCTGCATCAAATTTATATCTTGACGGATTGGTCTTTTGGCAGGCGTTAAAGTCAGGCGTAGAAAAGGTGGTTTATGCCTCTTCGGGGTGTGTTTATCCGAATTATATACAGACGGATATTAAGAAAAAAGTATACCTGACTGAGGATAAGGTTGGTCCTCCGTATGATGCTGATAATATGTACGGCTGGGCAAAATTAATGGCTGAGATGACTCTTAGGGCTTACTATAAAGAATATGGTTTAAGGGCTTGCTCTTTGCGCTACTTTACCGTTTACGGTCCGCGCGGTGTTGAGAACCATGCGGTGATCGCTATGATCGCCCGGGCGTTTATCAAGCAAAACCCTTTTGAAGTCTGGGGCACGGGAAAACAGATCCGCAACTGGACATATATCGATGATATAGTCAGCGGCACAATTCTCGGAGCGGAAAAGGTTGATGACGGCACCGGGATCAATTTAGGCACTATGGAGAGGGTCAGGGTCATCGATGCGGTGAAAGAGGTCTTGCGTTATACCGGGCATAAGGCAAAAATACTCCTGAAGCCTGATATGCCTGTTGGGCCGCTTAACCGCGTAGCGGATAATTCTTTAGCAAAAAAACTTTTAGGGTGGAGGCCGGAAGTCAAATTTATGGATGGATTGCACAGGACCGCGGACTGGTACTTCGCTGCCAAAGATATAAAAGAAGTAAAAAAGCAGTTTAAAAACAAGCTTACGGAAAGATAAGACATGGGTTTAAAAGTAGTATTTTTTAACCGTTCGTTCTATCCGGATCTTTCAGCTACCAGCCAGCTTTTAACGGAGCTTTGCCAGGACCTGATACGAGATTACGGCTGTCAAGTCACCGTTGTCTCGGGAAAGCCGCTGCTTGTGGAAAAAGAAAGCCCGCGTAAAGGTTTCGGCTTAGGGTTGACGCAGGAGGATTCTTTTAATGAGATAAGGATCCTGCGGGTCAAGAATACCGCCTTTGCCAGGGATCACCTGATAAAGCGTTTCTTTAATTACGTCAGCTATTTTATTTTAAGTTTTTTAGCTTCTTTTAAATTAAAGAAGCCGGATATCGTAGTAACGCTTACCGATCCTCCCATTATCGGCCTGTTAGGCATGTG
>JAFGET010000197.1 GCA_016931435.1 Candidatus Omnitrophota bacterium | reverse complement strand
TTATGGATATGAAAATTCATCCCGCAATTGCGGCAGACTAACCTTCCGCAAAGCCTCTGGATGACCACATTCTCGCTGGTTTCTAAATAAACTACCAGGTCTATTCCCAAGTTTTTTTCTTTCAACGCGCCATCCAAAGATTCTGCCTGGGCCAAGTTTCTAGGAAATCCGTCGAGGATAAACCCGCCCGAAACATCGGCTTCGGTTATCCTGGCAAGAAGCATTTGCGTAACTAATTCATCCGGCACGAGAGTCCCTTTATCCATAAAGCTCTTGGCGCGCTCCCCCAATTCACTACCAACCTGGACATTTTGCCTGAGCAGATCACCGGTTGAAATATGCACGAGCTTAAGCGCCTTGGCTAACGTTTTAGCCTGCGTGCCCTTACCCGCTCCCGGAGGCCCTAGTAGAATAATTCTCATATCATTCAGTTTTCAGTTGTCAGTTTTCAGTTGTCAGATTATCTGATATCTAATAACTGAGAACTGACAACTAAATCATCTTCTTCCCTTAATCCTGCCGCCCTTTATGAACCCTTCGTAATTATGCATAAGAAGGTGCGACTCGATCTGTTTTACCGTATCCAGCATCACGCCCACTATGATAAGTATGCCTGTTCCGCCGAAAAAAGAAGCGACAAGGTACGGAACTTTAAGCCAGGCCATTATGGCGTCGGGTAAAATTGCGATACAGGCGATAAAGATAGCTCCCGCTAAAGTAATGCGCACCATCACAAAATCAAGGAACTCGGCGGTTGAGGTCCCAGGTCTTATCCCCGGAATAAACCCTCCGTATTTTTTCATATTTTCCGCTAGGTCCACAGGATTAAAGACGATGGCGGTATAAAAATAACAGAAGAATATTATCAATAACGAATAAACAAAAGTATAAAGTAAGTGGCCTCTTACCAAAGCCTGCGACCATCTCTGAAAAGCGGGATTAGTGATAAAAGTAGCCAGGGTCGCCGGAAATAATATCAAAGATTGCGCAAAGATTATCGCGATGACTCCTGATGTATCTACCTTTAACGGTATATATGTGCTTTGTCCGCCAAAAATCTTCCTGCCGACGATCCTGCGGGCATACTGCACGGGTATTTTTCTCTGTCCTTGCGTAATAAGTATAACTAAAAATACGACAAGAAATAATAATACTGTCATCACAGCCAGCGTCATCGGCTGGATCTGCCTGCGTGCCGCAGAAAACGGTGAGACAAGGACAAAAAGCTGATGTATCGCAGCCGGGATACGAGAAATTATACCGGCAGTGATCACCAATGATATCCCGTTACCTATGCCTCTTTCCTGTATCTGTTCCCCTAGCCACATAATAAAGATAGTACCGGTAGTAAGAGTCAATACCGTCAATATCCTGAAACCCCAACCCGGGTACATTACTATGCGCAAACCCTGGAAACGGTCCGGGCTCTCAAGCCACATCGCGATAAAAAATGATTGGATAAGTGCCAAAAATACCGTTCCGTAACGGGTATATTGATTTATCTTTTCATAGCCAGCTTTCCCTTCTTTGGCTAATTTCTCCAAAGCCGGGATGACCGCAGTCAAAAGTTGAAGGATGATCGAAGAAGAGATATAAGGCATGATCCCTAAAGCAAAAATAGTCAGCCTTTCCATCGCGCCTCCGGAAAACATATTGATTATGCCAAAGAGCGCCCCACCCTGCGTTTTCGCCATATTGTTAAAAAATTCTGATAACGCCGCCCCGTTAATACCGGGCGTGGGGACATAACAACCGATACGATAAACAGTCAAAAGCGCACAGGTGACCAAAAGGCGCTTTTTTAAATCCGGAATCTTAAAAGAATTGATCAGGGCGTTAAACATCAATACTAAGGGGTAAAGTTAATTTTTTATCTCTGCCACAACATCTATCCTGCCGCCGCTGTCTTTAATTTTCTGTGCCGCGGATTTTGAAAAGGCATGCGCGCAAACGGTAAGCGGAGCCTTCAGTTCTCCGTCACCTAAAATCTTTACCGGCTTGGTTCTATCTTTAATCAGCCCGCTTTTTTCTAAAATTTCCAGGCTTACTAGCTGCTCTTTTAACCTGCCTAAATCGCCTATATTGACGATCTGGTATTCTTTTTTAAACCTGTTAATAAAGCCGCGTTTAGGGATCCTTCTGATAAGCGGCGTCTGGCCGCCTTCAAAACCCAGATAATAATCCCTTCCCGAACGGGAAGTCTGGCCTTTGCTGCCACGCGTAGAAGTCTTACCATGGCCTGAGCTTGAACCCCGCCCCAGGATCTTCTTACGTTTATGCGCGCCGGCAGGCACTTTTAAATTATGCAACCCGAAAAAATCTACGGCTGTTTTTTCACCTTTTAAAACCCGACGGGTGATAGCGGGGATGGCTCTTTTTCTATCTGGATGCGCCTTCTTTTGCGGTTTCTTTTTATCAGACCTGGGTATTTTTATTTTCATATGGATTTTAGGCCTTTAAATCTTTTAGTCCTTCTACGGTCGCCTTGATCACGTTCACCGGATTCTTAGATTTTAGCGATTTAGTCAAAATATCCTTTATGCCGGCAGCTTCACAGATAGCCCGCACAGGGCTTGAGGCAATGATACCGGTACCTTCGGAGGCGGGCTTAAGTAATACCTTAGCGGCCCCGAACTCGCCTAAGACCGTATGCGGTATAGTAGAGCCCTCGAGAGAAACAGTCATAAGTTCTTTTTTCGCCCGGGCCATGCCTTTACGGATAGCGGAGGCTACCTCATTAGCCTTGCCTAAAGAAAAACCGACGCGCCCCTTAGTATCGCCGACTACGACCAAAGCGCTGAACGACATCTTCTTGCCGCCTTTGGTGACTTTTGTTATCCTGTTTATGGAGATGACTTTTTCTATAAACTCCGACTGCTGCTGTGACTTTGCTTCTCGCATTTTTTAGAACTCCATTCCGCCTTTTCTTAAATTTTCGGCAAAGGCTTTTACCCTGCCGTGATAAAGATAACCGGCGCGGTCAAAAACAATCCTGCTGAAACCTTTTTCTTTGGCTTGTTTTGCGAAAATCTCCCCTAAATACTCAGAGGCCTTGATATTGCCGGTAGAGGAAAATTTTTCTTTTATCGTTTTATCTATAGTGGATAAAGAAAAAAGCGTCTTATTCTGGATATCGTCTACCAGACAGGCGGAAAAATTCTTCAGGCTGCGCCTTATCACCAAGCGTGGACGTTCTTGAGTGCCCTGAATGCGTAAACGTATAGTCTTATGCCTTTTTAACCTGGATAACTCTCTTTTGTTTGTCATACTCAAGTCACCGATTTAAGCCCTATCCGCCATGGGCGGATGACTTAACTTATTTAGTTGTTGCCTGCGCCTTGCCTACCTTCTTCTTGATGTATTCGCCCGCATAACGTATGCCTTTTCCTTTGTAAGGCTCCGGCGGATATACGGAACGTATCTCCGAGGCCATCTTACCTACTTTTTCCTTATCGATGCCCCTTACTACTATCTGCGTCGGTTTAGGTACCTCTATTTTGATCCCCTC
>JAFGET010000196.1 GCA_016931435.1 Candidatus Omnitrophota bacterium | reverse complement strand
TTTTGTATGTTTATTGTTCCCTCCCGCCACGGCTGGGTGCCTCCAGGCGGCGTTAGAACACTTCTGCGTTCCTTTATTCTTCTATTGAAAGAAGCTGTGCTGCTGGGAACTGTTTTAGTTATATTAGCTACGGGTTATATTCGCCGCTTTATGCACAAAGCCGATGCGCCTGAGCGAATAAAAACCTTGCTTAGTTCTGCACCCTGGCCGATGCTGTTTATTGTCTCTATTTTTATGATACCGACTTCTATATTAGGCAGGTCGAAACTGGGGGGCTCTGCTAACACGCTGAGCCCTGCACTTTATTTTCTTGCTTTTTCGGTCACAGCTCTTTTATTAGATTCTATTTCGGCTTTTGCGAAATATGGCATATCTGCTCCAAGAAAATCTAAAATATTATTGCTGCTTCTGCTTGCAGGCTTGAGCTGTTTCGTCATATACTACTCCCGCAGGGATTTTGTTATGTTGGACAATTTACCATGCAATAGCGAAAGGCTGGCATATGAGTTTGCAAAAATGCACCCCCATAAGGCATATTTTCCATTCTCCCCGGTATCGGGCCTCCTGGCAGAGAAAAGGCTATATCACTTTTACGGCGGGCTTGATGATAAAGAGGCTGCGGGTTTTTCGGTCGGTGAGAAAAACTTTCTTTCTTATATCCCTGCTGATGTTGAGATGGTCGTCTTTCCTAAAAACTGCCCAACCGGGTGCGTATTAAATTACCTGCCCGATTTTTCTAAAAGAATCTGCGTAGATGACCTACCCGGTCATGTTGTCTATGCAAGAGAATGAGACCAAGCGTAGCTGGAAGAATATAGCCCTCGTCTCTGCTCTTTCAAAACAAAAAACGGGGTTGACTTTTTAAGATTATAGTGTAAATTTATAGTGAGGGCGCATTAGAAGGGGTCGGGCACCTCCGAACTCAAAAGAAGGATGGTTTAAACCCACCCCCTAAGCGTCCTCTTTTCGTCCTCTTTTAAAAAGCGCCCTTCTCTGCTTTCTTCATCTTCTCCTGTTAAAAAGCCGCCATAATTTTTTATATCTATCGGCATCTATTATCTTGTTTATGTCAGGGGCGTTGCTTCCAATCCATATGCTCTTGGGCTCTTCTGAAATTAATATGCTGTATTTATATAATTTAAAAGCTGCGTGATAAAATTTTCTTTCAGCATCATGGAGTATTACGACGCCGCGGTCTTCCAGCATCTCATGCGCCTTGCTTAGACAATCTAGCCGTGCCCTGCCATCGACTAAAATAAAATTAAATTTTCCATATTGTTCCGGGAAATTTATATAATCTTCCAAATCGCTGTATGAGCCGTCATCATTCTCATCTGTCCATGGAAAGTTGTTCGGTGCTACAAGAAATGCCTTTATATTTTTTAACCGTTTGCTATAGCCGCTTATTCTATTAAACCACTCTGCGTCATGCTCAATGGCATACCATATGGAATCTTTTTCCAGCAAACTACAAAATATTAAAGTGCCATAGCCCATCCCCCATTCCAAACACTTCTTCGGCCTCAATCTTTTTATTATATCTTTAATGACCTCCACGGCCCCTAAGGGCATCCAGGGCTCATGAATTTCTTTTCTAAACAGCCTTCTTAATATTCTTTTCTTTAAACGCCCGCAGCAGAAAATAAATAATCTTGTCAGCAGAAATAGATTATCGTTTATCATTTTTTATCATTATTTGCCCTAATCAAATTAATAATATCCGGGAGGTCTTCGTATTCACGAAGTTTTTGGTTATATTTAATGGCGTGCAGTTTCAATGCGATAAGCGTATTTAAGGAAGGTACGATAAACTTCTGCTTTGCGATAAAGGTCTCCTTGCCTTCTTTAAGGATCTTCTCCAGCGTCTCTTTATCTACAAACATAAAGTCTGCATCCAATAAATAATAACCCGGTCCTTTAAGTCTTGTAAATACCTCCTGGGCATAATCTACTTCAAACCCTGCCTTTTTTAAAGGTGCCGATATCAAATGAAATGTTGTCTGATATTGCATATTTGAATTATACCACAAAATAAATATGGGCAGCTACTGATTATTTTAAATAGTAATGTCGAGAAAATTATGGTATTTTTGTGCTATCGAAAGTAAAAGATGCTTAAAAAAGAAAAAGACATACAAGAAACCGTTACTGTAGGACTTGAAACAAGTGAGGTTCCTTACAGGCTCATATACTTTTCTATACTGCAAGAAATCCCGATATAGAAAGGCCTTGTATGTCTTTTATATTGCTCTGGCGGGGACGACGGGAGTATAACCCACTTTCCTCCTACCTCGTCGATAAAACCCTCTATCATTCAAAGAACGTAACAGAATCGTAACAAATCCACTATTTATGCAGCGCCCTGTATAGCTTCCCGGACCCTTCTTGCATCTCTTAGATCTTGAGAGCCTGTTGTCTTCTCTTCAGCCCTATAATCACCAAGCCAATCCGGGCTCTTCCATTGCGTTTTAAGCGGTACCATCCTTGTCTTTTCAAGTATAATCGTAGGCTTAGAATTGTCTTCTACTTCTATTATTTCAACCATATCGTAACCCATCTTATTATACCACTCCCCTATCAAAGTATTGGAAAAGTCCTCTTCTTTCTTCATTGCTTTTAAAGATTCTTCGTTTGCCAATACACTTTTTATCTTGCTACCCACAGGCAGAAAACTGCTTAGGAATTCCTGCATAGCGGTGCCCATACCTTTTTCTCTTAAGTTCTTAGGTGCATTTTGGAAAAATCTTTCTGCTTCCCCATCTTTTTCCATATTTAAAACAAACCGCAGATACATATATAATAATTTAATTTGGCTATGATATTGGTTGTGCGGCCCGTGAAAAGTATGTTGTGCCATAGCAGGAATAAAAGAATTAAGTTCATTTGAAGGCACAATCCACGGCTTAAGTTCATTATATGCACCCTCGTAATCAAGTGTTGTCAACCATTCGAAATTAACTAAGCCGTTGCTATCAATATAAATACCACTTACAAAGCCGACGGGATAGCTAATCTCATCTTCATCTTTAGGAACAGTTCTTACCACAAGCATGTGTTTTTCCGGTTCGTCCTTTATCAGCATAAAACCAAAACCCTTATATATCGTATCTTCATGAACACATAATATATATTCATTTTCCGGATCTTTTGGCAATGTGAACCTGCTCCCCTTGTCTCTCCTTGAGTACAGCTCCTCAAAAAGTGTTGATTGTGGTATTGTGTTTTGTGACAGGGAGTCTTCCAACTTAACATCTTTGGGACCTGCTGCATTTGGTCTTAACGCCCATGACACATCAGAAAAGACTGCATTAAGCAGAAAACACCCTATGATGATATGTGTAATTATCATTCTGTAATTACTTCTATGTTTTATAGTAGCGTGTTTTGGCATAAAGCTACCCCTGCTGTTGTATAACCTAATAAAATAGACAAACCCCTGACATTGCCAGGGGTTTTATATTTAGGATAATATGTAGTATAAGTATACCATATAAATGCTATTTGACAAGGTTTTGGGGAAAATTTTATAACTATTTTTAAGGGGCCTGTCTGAATTTTTATGGTCATATTCACCTGTCTAACCTCTCAAGCTTCTTAATCTTCTTATTCGTCTCGGGCCTGAATATATGGGCATAGCATTCTGTGGTCCTTAACTCTGTATGCCTCATCTGCTCCGTTATCTCTTGAAGCATAAAACGAAAAGTCTCGCTTATGGCGTGCGATAACCACAAGCGAGGCCTTGCTCTTTTTGTTGCTGTGCCGCAGGCCAGGCTAAGTATATGATAAGCCAGGCCTTAGCACTCATTATATCAGCGCTTATCTCATCTATATGTAAAATTTTCCAAAAACTGATTATAATTTAAATAGTTAACATTTTTATAAATTTTACCGGATGACTTTCCTTTATACAAAACAAAGCCGTAAGCCCGCACAGATTGCTTCTGCCTTCCTTCCAAAAAAGACTTTAGCGGCTTGGCCATTTGAGGCCGAGGCGTATGCGAATTCTTTATTTCCACAAAGTCTACCCTTTTATGCGCCTTGTCTTCAATAATTAAATCTACTTCCAGCCCTAGATTATCGCGAAAATAATAAAGCGCGGCATCTTTATCGTTATGAAAAACTGCTTTGGTAATTTCAGAAACAACATAGGTTTCGAAAATTTCCCCCTGTAAGGGCCCCTTTTCCAGCATCTCAATATCCCTGATGCCAGTCAAATAGCAAACCAGCCCTGTATCATAAAAATACAACTTCGGCCTCTTAACGATTCTTTTTCCTAGATTACGATGATAAGAAGGGAGCAAAAAAACTATATAGCTTGCCTGTAATACCGAGATCCAGTTTTGAACTGTCTTTACGCTGACACCTATCTCTTTTGCAAGCGTGCTGAGGTTCAGCGGTTGCGATGTTCTGGCGGCCAATAAAGAAATCAATCTTTGGAAGTCGCGCATATTTACGATATTTGCCAAAGAGCGCACGTCACGCTCTAAGTAATTTCTTAGATATGAGGCATACCATTCTCTGGTATTTTTGTAGTTGCGGTTGATTAACTCCGGATAGCTGCCCGAGAGTGCCTGCTTACCTTGCAGGCTTCGGGGAATCTCCTGCTTCTGAAACGGGAGCAGTGTGAGCATCCCGATTCTGCCGGCTAATGTTTCTGTAATATTTTTTATAAATGCGAATTGGCTGGATCCGGTTAAAATAAATTTACCGTAATTTTCCCGGTC
>JAFGET010000195.1 GCA_016931435.1 Candidatus Omnitrophota bacterium | reverse complement strand
GGCACAAATTTTTATTATTACACCTATAATTGCTGCCAAAGCCCTTGATAATATTTAATGCTTGACAATTTTATTTCAATGTGCTACATTTATAAAAAATGTAATACTATAATAAACTATGGCAAATTTATTTCGATTTGGAATATCGTTACCGAAGAATTTATTAGATAAGTTTGACCGGCTTATCAGCGAGAAAAATTATACCAACCGCTCCGAGGCCTTCCGGGATTTAATCCGCGAGGATTTAGTAAAAGCTGAATGGAAAAAGAACAGGGAAGTTGTGGGAGCAATAACCCTGATCTACGATCATCACAAAAGAGAGCTTATAAATAAGCTTATGGATATTCAGCATGATTTTGGAGGAGTAATAATTTCTTCCCAGCACATTCACCTTGATCATAATAACTGTTTAGAAATCATAGCGGTTAAAGGCCCTTCAAAAGAAGCTCAAAAATTAGCCGACAGCCTAAAATCAGTAAAAGGGGTAAAACACGCGACCCTGAGCCTTTCAACCACAGGAAAGGATATTTAGAGTAGCGGGAGATATTATTTTTTTAATTATCAATAGCACGAAATTTATAATAGTAGTACGAAAAGGAGGGGAAATGTTACGCAGATTTTTAATCTTATTGTTTATGATGAATTGTTTTGTTGCGCCGAATGTTTTTGCCGAAGAATATGTGAGCCTTGAACAATATCGGCAGCTGGAGGATAGGGTTCTGGCTCTCGAAAATAAATTCGGCGAGCAGGCCAAATGCATAAATGAACAGAACCAGTGCATCTTAGAGCAAAGCAAAAAAATTTCCGAATACGAATCAAAGCTTGCCAAATTTGATAATGATTTACACCGTCAAACAGGCTCGCCAATCAGTATTGCCGAAGATTTAGAGATCGGAGCGGGCGGCACAATGATTATTCAGGGGGCAAATAATGTCAATGACGCAACTGCCGATGTAAGAAAAAAAGGAAACCGTACGGACGCTTCATATTCGGTAGATATCACCATAGGTAAAGAATTTAAGGATGCAGGCGGTAAGGCATTCTTGCACCTGGAGGCAGGACAGGGTGCCGGGCTTGAGGACAACCTGACGCTTTACTCAAACGTAAATCGAGATGCGGATAATGACAATAATGTCCGCCTTACAGAGCTTTGGTATGAGCAAGCCTTATTTAAAGATAAAATTGCTTTAACGTTCGGCAAGCTTGATCCCACCGCCTATTTTGACAATAACGAAGTAGCCAATGATGAAACAACTCAATTCTTAGGTAGACTTTTCCGTAATTCACCAACAATTGAATTTCCTGATAACACTGCAGGCATTCGCTTGGCATATATACCGCTTGAGTGGCTGGAGTTGGAATGCGGCGTATTTGACGGCAATAGCGATTGGGAAAAAATCGGAAATAATCTTTTTGATATAGGCCAGGTTACTTTTAAAACTAACTTCTTTAATCTTCCCGGTAATTACCGTTTTCTTGGCTGGAACAACAATGTGTACCACACCAAATGGCTAGATACCGAAAAGACGAAAGAGGCTAATTATGGTTTTGGCTTAAGCTTTGACCAGAAGGCCACCGAAACAGTAACGTTGTTTACCCGCTACGGCTGGCAGGATCCAAAAGTATACAATCCCGATATTATGGCTACAGGCGACCTTAATTATTCGCTTGCACACTCCTGGAGCGCCGGTTTTCAGATTGAAGGAAAACCCTGGGGCAGGGAAAATGACGTATTAGCATTTGCAATTGGCCAAGCCATCGCTTCGAAAGATTATAAAAAAGCAGGCGAGACATCTAACCCTGTGCGCCTGGCAAAACCGGAAGGCCATCTTGAGGCTTATTACCGTATCTTCGTAAACAAGCATTTATCTTTAAGCCCGGATTTCCAATATATCTGGAATCCCTTCGGCAAAGATGTTACAGATGATACAAATGGTATCTTTGTGGGTGGTATGAGGGCACAGGTTGATTTTTAAAAATTGCCCTTCGCATTCGCTCGGCCTGCCTGCCGGTAGGCAGGGACAATTTGCCGAGTAGATGCGAAGGCAAATTGGAGGTAAAGATGTGGTTAGCAACGACTTCTGCTGCAGCAGCAGGCGCAACCTTGGCAGGTTTTGTTTTGCCGAAGAATTATAAATTAGGTTTTTTGGCTATGATGCTATGGGGAGCGGCAGTAATGATTTTTATCGACCATATATTAGGGTATGAAGGCGGACAGTTTCTGGAAAAGACAACAGATGGGATGATTAAAAATGGCGCTGGATTGGGCGTTGCGATGCTTGCGCCTGTGTTTATAATATGGATAATCGCGGTTTTGATAGAAAATTTAAAAAGCCCCTCGCATTCGCTCGGCCTGCCTGCCGGTAGGCAGGGATAATTCGCCAAGCGGATACAAGGGCAAATAGGAGGTAAAAATGGCTTGTTTTCTTGTTCCTGCGGGTGCGGCAATAGTAACAACTGCTATAAATAAAAAGATTCCCGAGAAATACCATATCAATTGGTTAAATTCAATGCTATGGGGCGGGGTAATAATGTTAGCAGTCGAACACGTTTCTCACGGAGAGATTGTTCTTTATCCGCCATTTTTAACTGCCGGCATTATTGAAGCATTACCGGAAATGATGCATGTCGGGATTCCGATGGCCGCAGCTATTTTTGTAATATGGGGGGTAATGGTAACAGCAGCCGCGGTGATGAATAAAAAAACAAAATATGTAGATACGTAATAAGAGATTATCAAGGAAGCATTTTTAAGAGGCCTTGCTTTTGAAATTATAGTTAAAAGTAAGGCCTTTTAAAATTATGGCGCCTTTTCATATCTCATTGACCTACCCCCGTCTATTGTACCACTCCTAAAGGGAATCTCCACTGCTTGTGACCTCTCCCCAATAACTAGACCAGTTTCAGGTTGAGGATTTCTGGGAAATCAATAGAAGGGGTGTGATATGTTTGAAAAGAGGGGCATTAATATAGCAACGGCATGTTTCCCCCGGCTTTCAGCCTCGGGGCTGCCTCGCCTACATGAAAGCTAAGGCGAGGCAGCGACTCTGCCCGGGGACACCACTAAAATCCTACCATTATACCCAGGTACAATTGACTCCATTTTGAATTCTTCTATAATACTATCATGAAACTTATAGGTATGGCCATATTCGCGATAATCATCTCGTTTTTTGGATCAGCATTTGCAGGAATGGGAGATGGTGTAAATAAGGATAGTAATTATAAGAAAGGAGGAATAATAAAGATTAATGAAAAGACTGAAAGTGCAACTGTGCATGTTTTACCGTCTTTGCCATATGCGGAAAACGCGCTGGAGCCTGTAATCTCCGCGAAAACGATCAGCTTCCACCACGGTAAACATCATAAAGGATATGTAGACAATCTGAATAAACTGATAGCAGGAACGGAGTTTGCCGGCATGCCGCTGGAAAAAATCATAACTGAAACAACAGGTAAAACTGACAAGGCCGCGATATTTAATAATGCCTCGCAAACATGGAACCACACGTTTTATTGGAACAGCCTAACTCCGAATGGCGGTGGCGAGCCACCCGCGGCATTGAAACAAAAGATTGAGGCTTCTTTCGGAACTGTGGATGCATGCAAGAAGGAATTGGCAACTGCGGCGACTACCCAATTCGGCAGCGGCTGGGCTTGGCTCGTGCTGGATAGCGGCAAGCTTAAGGTGATCAAGACCAGTAATGCGGATTCGCCCTTAACTAAAGGCGTGAAGCCATTATTGACCATCGACGTATGGGAACATGCGTACTATCTGGATTACCAGAATCGCCGCGCGGACTACGTTAATGCCGTACTTGATAAACTGATCAACTGGAGATTCGCGGCGGATAATTTAAAATAGTGTTAAGTGCAGAAAAACAAAAAGGAAGGAGTAGATATGCTGTACACAATTGCAGTTGTTTTAGTTGTGCTTTGGCTGTTAGGATTGGTTTCGTCATACACAATGGGCGGGTTTATTCATGCCCTGCTCGTTATTGCTGTTATCGTGATTATTTTGCGGCTCATCAATGGCCGAAGATAGTCTTCAACGTCATAAACTTTATAAGAAAGGAGGCAATATGAATTTACCGGATTTACCAAAATGGGCGTGGATTGTCATTATAGCAGTGATAGTGCTTATAGTGTTGGTAGTGCTAAAGGTCAATATAAATATTGGCTCTCATGGCGCAAGCGTTACGCAGGATCTGGTGCATTAGATATTGGGGACGTGTCAAAAAGGGGCAGGCAACTTTGCAAAGTGTCCCAAAATAACACGTCCCTAATAAACTAATAAACCTAAAGTAACATGTTTCTAATAAATAATTCCTGGACAAGGAGGCGAAGATGAAAAGTTTCAGAATTATAAGCATGCTTTTTGTATGCATATTCTTTTTAGCAACAGTATCTCTTTATGCCCAAGGGCAGAATACTGATAACATCATGAAGCAGCTAAATCAAGAACTGGAAAAAGAAAAAGTATTTACTCCGCAGGAATTAAAAACCATCAAAAAACCAATAAAGAATATGCTGGATAAAGGGGCAATCAAGGAAGATTTAAAGAATATGCTCAAAGATTTATCTAAGGAAGAGGTTAGAGGCAAAGATTTAGAGAGCATTGTTAATACTGCTAATGATTTGGTAAATAATGGTGAACATCCCAAGGAAGCGGGAAATATTGTATCCCAAGCAGCGCACGCAGCGCAGGCGCAAGGATTAAAAGGCAGAGATTTGGCCGCCAAAGTCCATGAGGCTATACGCCAGAGAAAGCAAGGACGAGAAAAGACGAATAAGATGAAACAAGAGGGCACGCGTAAAGAAATAGGCAAGCAGGATAGGGGCCATGGAACAAAAGGAAGTAAAAAATGAAAAAATTAGTTTTATTAGTATTGTTAGTCGCTATGGTTTCTTTGCTCGGATGTGAAAGGCAAAATTCAGTTACCTTCAAAGGGCCGTCAGGAAAAACAGCGTCAGTAACATATTAGATAATATCATAAACAATATATACAAGGAGACAATATATGAAACCCATTCTTTGCCTCTTTCTGTTTATCATAATTCTGTCCCTATCAGTGGGGGGACTGGCGCAGGGGATGGCGCAGGTAAACAAGAACGAAGACAACGTTGATATGGTAATTAAATACCAGGAGATAGATCAAAATAACGATGGCAAGATTACGCACGCAGAATGGCAGGCGTATTTTGATAACTACGATAGGAATGGAGATGGTTCCATCTCAGGCGGAGAACTGAGGCGCGGTGCTGGTCGCTATCAGGAAATTTTAACCCCTTCGGATCAGTTCCGCCAAATGGATCGCAACGGAAATGGGGTGATTTCACGCAGCGAATGGACGGGCACGACGCAGGGTTTTAATTATCTGGATTGGGATCATAACGACAATTTAAGCATTAAGGAGCTTGATCAACGTTCAGGGTTAGATGAATTTAGCGGGCTTGATTACAATAACGATGGGGCCATTACATACGAAGAATGGTCTCCTGGCAACAGGCGGTCAATTGAAGTGCTAGATCTCAACCACGACGGAAAACTAAACCGCAATGAATTTTATAATCAGCAGCAGTACCCTATTTCCGCCTTCCGTGAGCTCGATCAAAACAACGACGGGATGATCTCACACGGTGAATGGCGCAGTACGAGCGCCAACTTTAATAATCTGGATACAAATAGTGATAACCTTTTGAGCGAGAATGAATTTAATACTCCTCAAAGCAATAGCGTTGCTGTACAAATCCTTCAGGAGATCTTTAAAAAGCGATAAAAATTCGTCAATTAATTTAGGATAAATGCGATGAAAACTCCAAGCCTTGAAACAGGTATTTCTGCTGTAGTGAGCGGTACGCTTACTACCGTTGACCACCAGAAAATATCATTCCAGCATTTTAAAAATGGCTGTCAGGCTGTTATCATTATTGCGCATGGCTATTATAACAGTAAACAGTGCGTGGTTTTGCAGCAGCTGGCTAAAGCACTTGGGGGAGAGTATGATATTTTTATGTTTGATTTTCGCGGGCATGGCAAAAGCAGCGGCTTATTTACCTGGACTAGCCGGGAAGGTAATGATTTGCGGGCAATATTAGATTTTATTACTCCTCAATATCCTAAGATTGGATTAATCGCCTTTTCTGTCGGAGCAAGCATCAACATTAATGTTCTTGCCGATGATAAACGCGTGGATAGCCTGATCTGCGTCAGCGCTCCGTCGAATATGGCGAGAATTGATTACCGGTTCTGGGCCATTGACTTGAAAAATGACGCGGTATACACTTTATTTAATCCTACGGGAAGAATCGGCAAAGGAGTACGGCCGGGGCCGTTCTGGCTGGCCAAGGAAAGGCCTATTGATAATATCGGTAAAATCACCATTCCAATTATGTTTATACACGGCAGCCGAGATTGGGTAATCAGGCAGTGGCATTCCGAGGCCTTATACCAAAAGGCAGGGGGGATAAAGAAAATAATTTTTATCAAAAACGGGCCGCACGCAGAATACTTAATGCGGGATTATCCCAGGCAATTCGTCACAGAAGTAAAAAATTGGTTCCTTGATACGCTATGAAGAACGAAAATCCGGTTATCCATAAGATATTCGCTCAAATTTCTTCCCAGTATTCAGATAGGGTATGCCTTCAAATAAAAAAAGGCCCTGCCTGGGAGAGGTGGACATATGGGCAAACAGAAGATCTCTCTTTAAGAATAGGTGCATTTCTTATTAAAGAGAATTTTAAAAAGGGCGACTTTGTTGGCTTATGCCTGGAGAATCGGCCGGAATGGGCAATAATCTATTTGGGCATAATGGCCGCGGGCTTGACCTGTGTTCCTTTAGACCCACAGTTAACTGAACAAGAAATAGAAAATCTCCTCAATGACTGCAAAGCAAAAATCATATTTGTCTC
>JAFGET010000194.1 GCA_016931435.1 Candidatus Omnitrophota bacterium | reverse complement strand
GGTGTGCTGGGCAGGCATAGAAATAAGGCTAACCCGGACTTAGAGCAAATACAAGAGGCAGGCCGTTGGGCGCGCCAGGAAGCGCTCAGGATTATTAAGAAATTAAATTAACAAATTCATGTATTGGGCAGAGGTAAGACCATCTGGTTAAATTGACATATGCTTTCATTGATAGTTTTTCTTTTTGTATTAGGGTTATTAGTAATCGTGCATGAGTCCGGCCATTTTATGGCAGCGAAGAAAGTCGGCATCAAGGTAGAAAAATTCTCGCTGGGCTTCGGCCCAGCCATTATAAGCAAAAAGAAAGGCGATACCGAGTATTCTCTTTGCGCGGTGTTACTGGGGGGGTATGTAAAACTTGCCGGAGATAACCCCGAAGAATACAAAGGGACTAAAGATGAATATCTTTCTAAGACGCCATGGCAGAGGGCGCAGGTGGTATTTTGCGGCCCCTTATTGAATTTTATCCTGGGATTTTTGCTTTTTTGGCTGATTTTTTTTACGGGTTACCCCGCACTGACTGCAAGGGTAGGCTCGTTGATCGATGGTTTCGGGGCGAAGGAGGCCGGAATAAAAGCCCAGGATAACATTATCGCTGTAGGTGGCAAGAGGATAGTTTTATGGGAGGAGCTTCAAGAGGAGATCCAAGGCAAGAAACAAGGGGATACGCTTGATTTTTTGATATCGCGTGATGGAAAGGAGCTTAAAGTAAAGGTCAAAATAAAGGAAAAAGAGTTCACCGACATCCTCGGCCAGAAACGCTCGGTGGGTTTAGCCGGAATAGCCCCTTCAGATGAATTTATCCGGATAAGGCACGGCTTTTTAGAGTCTTTTAGCCTGGGGTTGACCAAGACTTATGATTTGACGGTGATCACTTATAGGGCCTTATGGCGCATAGTAACAGGAAAATTATCCATGCGTGAATCCGTCAGCGGCCCATTGGGGATTTTTTACGTGACCTCTAAAGTCGCGGCATTGGGGGTGACAGCGGTTTTGCACCTTATGGCGGCTTTGAGTATAAGCCTGGCGATATTTAATCTGTTGCCTTTGCCGGTTTTAGACGGAGGGCATTTATTTTTACTGGCTATAGAAAAAATAAGAAGAAAAAGGCTAAGCTTAAGAACCGAACGCCTGATCACTCAGGCGGGTATGGCCCTGATCTTATCCTTGGCAGTTTTAGCTACTTATAACGATATCATGCGTATCTTCGGAGATAAACTCTTAAAATGGTTCAGGTGAAGAGGCGTAAAGCCAAAATTATAAAAATCGGCCCGGTCAATATCGGAGGCGATCATCCTATTGCCATCCAGTCGATGCTTAAGGTAAAGTCAGCGGATGTGCAGGCGGCAATCCGCCAGATAAATGAATTGGAAAAAGACGGCTGCGAAATCATCCGTTTAGCAGTAAAAGATGATGCCGATGCGCTGGCTTTTAAAAAGATTAGACCAAAAGTAAACATCCCTTTAGTAGCAGATATTCATTTCGATTATCGTTTAGCCTTAAAGGCCGCCGATAGCGGGGCGGATAAGATCAGGCTTAATCCGGGAAATATTTACAAGAAGCAAGAGGTCAAACAAGTGGTTTCTGCGGCAAAGGCAAATCATATACCTATAAGAGTAGGGTTAAACTCAGGGTCAGTGGTAAAAAAGGGAAAGCTTAAGGCGTCCGCCCATCTTGATATCGCCGGCCTTATGGCCAGGGAGGCACTTGCTTATATAGGCATAATAGAAAAATCGGGTTTTTCAGATATCGTTATCTCGCTTAAGGCTTCGGATATACAGGATACCTTAAAGGCTTACCGTAAGATATCTAAGTCCTGCGGCTATCCTTTGCATTTAGGAGTAACCGCTTCTGGCACTCCCAGGCTGGGAGCGGTAAAATCTAGTATAGGAATTGGGGCTTTACTATTAGAGGGGATTGGTGATACAATAAGGGTATCTTTGACCGCGCACCCTAAAGAAGAGGTCGGTCTTGCCAAAGCTATTTTAGAGGTTTTGGGGTTAAGGCATTTTGGCCCGGAAATCATTAGTTGTCCTACTTGCGGGCGCTGTGAGGTAGACTTAGCCGGATTAGTTTATAGCCTGGAAAAAAAATTATCGGCCATAGGCTACAGGCCATCGGCCCATCCGATCAAGTTAGCTGTCATGGGCTGTGTAGTGAACGGACCGGGCGAGGCGAGACAGGCAGATATAGGAATAGCATTCGGAAAAAAAGAAGGCCTTTTATTTAAAAAAGGCAGGCCTTACAAGAAAGCCGCTTATGCCGATTGCCAGGACCTTTTATTGAAGGAATTCAAAAAATGTATTGGACAAGGACATTGATCCCCACTTTAAAAGAAACCCCTCAGGAGGCAGAATCTTTAAGCCACCAGCTGATGTTACGCGCAGGATTGATGCGCATGCTTATGGCGGGGGTATATTCATATCTTCCTTTAGGCTTAAAAGTGCTGAATAATATTGAAACTATCATCCGTCAGGAAATGGACGCTTCTGGTGCAGCCGAAGTATTGTTGCCGGCGCTACAGCCAAAAGAGCTTTGGCTTAGGTCCGGCCGGGAAAAAGATATGGGCGAGGTCATGGTCAAATTCACGGATAGAAGAGGCCGTGCCGTCTGTTTGGGGCCTACCCATGAAGAGGTGATCACGGATTTAGTGGCAGGCCACATTTTTTCATATAAGCAGCTTCCGCTTGTGCTCTATCAGATACAGACGAAGTTTCGCGACGAAATCCGGCCGCGTTTCGGCCTGGTACGTTCGTGTGAATTTATCATGAAGGATGCTTATAGCTTTGACCGCGATGAGGCGGGGTTAGATAAGAATTATCAGTCTATGTATCAGGCATACCACAGGGTGTTTAAGAGGTGCGGCCTGGATTTTCTCTGTCTCGAGGCTGACCCTGGAGTTATGGGCGGGAATGTTTCGCACGAATTCATGGTCCCTGCTTCTGACGGAGAAGACGCGGTTCTATTCTGCCCCGCATGTAAGACTGCCGTAGCTTTTAAAGAAGAAGGAGAAGAGAGTTGTCCCAAATGTAAGGCCGCCCGGGAGAAAAAAAACACCATGGAGGTCGGGCATATTTTTAAACTAGGCACCAAATACAGCGCTTCTCTTGAGGCAAATTTTCTTGATGCCGACGGTAAACAAAAGCCCGTTATCATGGGCTGTTACGGCATAGGCGTATCCCGCTTGATACCGGCTATTATTGAACAGAACTGCGACGAAAACGGCATTATTTGGCCCGGTGAAATCAGCCCTTATAAAGCGGTCATTTTACCTTTAGATATCAGTGATGGAAAGATCGTAAAAGAAGCAGAAAGCCTTTATCGCGAGCTTAAAGAGAATTACGGCGTTGAGGCCTTGTTGGATGACCGTGATGAAAGGGCGGGGGTGAAATTTAAAGACGCTGACCTTTTAGGCGTAAGCCTCCAGATAATCATCGGCAAGGAGTTTTTAAAGAGCGAAAACCTGGAAATGAAAGTCCGCCGCAGCGGGCAAAAAATAACCGGCAAAAAAGAAAAAGTCTTACAAGAGATAGAGAGGATGGGATTTGTATAAACACCAGGTGATAGAAGAATTAAGGGGTATTGTTTCGGGTTATCTGGAAAGCGTGGGGCTTGAGTTAGTTGATTTGATCTACCGCTATGAAGGCAGGGATTTATTTTTAAGGATTTTAGCGGATAAGCCCCTGGGCGGGATAACCCTGGAAGAATGCGGCCGTTTAAACAGAGAAATAGGCGGTATTTTAGATGAAAAAGAAACCCTGGGCGATAGGTATATACTGGAAGTATCATCTCCGGGATTAGACCGGCCACTGGCTACCAAAAATGATTTTTTGCGCTGCCTAAACCGCAGGGCGCGTTTTTTCCTGAAAGATCCTGTGGAAGGAAAAATAGAATGGGCAGGAGAAATACTTGCGGTAGATGATTATTCGGTACAAGCAGGTATTGATACAGGCATAATCGTTATCCCTTTGGACAAGATAAATAAAGCGAAACAAATCTTTTAGTTTTTAGTCCTTAGTTTTCAGATTTTTCTTATCTGATAACAGACAACTGAAAACTAACTTATGAAAAGAGGTAGTTATTATGAGTCAGGAATTGTTAGCCATATTAGAGCAAATAGAAAGAGAAAAAGGCATCAAGAAAGAAATATTAGTCCAGGCGGTAGAAGCCGCGCTTTTGACCGCAGCGCGTAAAGTCATCGATACTAAGCCGGGAGAAGATTTAAGGGTGGAATTGGACCAGAACTCGGGGAAGATCCACGCTTTCAGGAATAATGACGAGGTCACTTCCATAGAATTCAGCCGTATTGCCGCCTCGACCGCGCGGCAGGTCATTATACAAAAGATCCGCGAAGCGGAAAAAGAGGTCGTCTTTACGGAATTTCAGGCTAAAGTCGGAGAAATTGTCTCAGGGACCGTATACCGCTTTGATAAAGGCAATATAGTAGTGGATCTTTTAGGCAGGGCGGAAGGGATACTTTTAAAACGCGAACAATCCCCCAGGGAGGAATTCCGGCAGGGGCAGCGTATCCGCGCCTTTGTGGCAGAAGTGAAAAAAGAAGTCAAGGGGCACCAGATTATTTTATCGCGCAGCCACCCTAATTTTATAAAAAAACTTTTTGAAATGGAAGTCCCCGAGATATATGAAGGCATTGTCGAGATAAAGGCTATCGCCCGCCAGGCAGGAGAGCGTACTAAGATATCCGTTTGGTCAAAAAATGAAAAAGTAGATTCTATGGGCGCCTGTGTCGGTATGCGTGGAAACCGCGTGCGCAATATCGTCAACGAACTAAGCGGAGAGAAGATAGATATCGTGCGCTACAACGACGATATCAGGGAATATATCAGGGCCGCGCTTTCACCGGCTAAGATCGGGGAAATAAGGCTGGATAAGGAGAATACGAAAGCCGAGATCATTGTTGACGAAGATCAGCTTTCTCTGGCTATCGGCAAGCACGGCCAGAATGTCAGGCTTGCCTCAAGGCTTGTGGGCTGGGAGTTAGATATACGCACTAAAGAGACATCCTCCGAAAGCATCAAGAAAAAAGAAGAGGCGGCAGAAGAAGCCACCCAGGAAATAGAAGCGCCCCAGGAAGAAAAATCCGCTAAAACCAGAAAAACAAAGAAAAAATCCGCCGCTATTTCCCTGGAGGAATTGCCCGGGGTAGGAGAGAAGACACTTACGGCCCTTAAGGATGCCGGATTTAAAAACTTGGATGATATTTTAAATGCCAGCCCGCAGGATTTGACGCAGGTCAAAGGTATCGCAGAAAAAAAAGCCGAGAAGATAATCGAGCAGGCTAAGAAAATTAAAAAAGGTTAAAATATGCCGAAGACAAAAAAAGAGAAAGCCGCGGTTAAAAAATCCGCGCCCAAGAAAACCCATGCTGCGCATAAGGCAAAAAAGCCGAAGATAGCCAAGAAGATAAAGGCAGCGCCTAAAGCAAAGGCTACCGCGCTTAAAAAGAAAAAAATAATCAGTACTGCGGATATTACACCAAAGGCGCCGCTTGATGTTTTGCCTATAAGCCCCGTAGTCGAAAAGCCGCTTGCGCCAAAAATACCCCTTAAAGAAAAAATCATTCCGCAAAAAAAAGAAGAAAGGCATCACGAGGTAATTCCGAAAGAAGAGAAGCCTCAGATTGTAAAAGAACAAAAGCCGCAGGAGTTGAAAGTCGATAAGCACCACTTGAAAGCGGAAAGGCATCATCCGAAGGAAGAAAAGCAGGCGGTTGTGGAAGAAAAGGTCAAGCCTCCTTTGGAAGCTAAGCCCGTTGTTGAACTCAGAGAGCTGGAGCTGGATTTACCCATCACAGTCAAGGATCTTTCTGTCAAGCTGCAGGAGAAATCATCGATTTTGATAAAAAATTTAATGCAGCAAGGGGTGATGGCCGGGCTAAATCAGTCTTTAAATGAAGAGACGGTAACCAAGATCTGCCAAAAATACGGCTTCCAAATAAGGAAGGCCCCGGAAAAAGAAGAACTCTTTTTGCGTATACACCAGGAAGAAGACTTCCCGCAGGATTTAAAACCCCGCCCCCCTATCGTGACTTTCATGGGGCATGTTGACCACGGTAAGACTTCATTATTAGATGCTATCAGGAAAACAAAAGTAGCCGAAGCAGAGCACGGGGGTAT
>JAFGET010000193.1 GCA_016931435.1 Candidatus Omnitrophota bacterium | reverse complement strand
TTTTCTTTTTTGGGTTTCGTGCCCCTGATGGGGATTTTTTTAGAGCACATTTTTATAAAAAATAAGCTGATTTTTCTTTCCATAGTTTTATTCATGCTGGCGTTTTCTCTGGGGACCTCCGGGATGCAATTCGGGCCTGCCCCAAAAGATCTATCTGCCTGGATAAGCGAAGAATCAAAAGGCGCCGATAGCGTTATTATTATGTGGAATATAAGGTCTGCTTTAGCTGCGCAGACTTACTATATGGATAGCGAAAAATACATAATGCCGGTTTCAGGGCAGGCGCAGTTAGCTAGCGGCCTTCAGCATGTATGCGCGGGCATAAGTAAGGTTTTTACGGTGCGTTATTTTCACCGCGATGACCCCCTGCTTATGGACAGGGGGCCGATAGAGATAGAGGATGCCGGATCGGGCTTTAAATTAAATAGGTGTTTTTTAAAGGACTATATTTCTGTTTGCGAATACATAAAATAAGATGAGGATAATAAGCGGCCGATACAAGGGCAGGAAGATCGTTATGCCTTCCGGTATACGCCCTACACAGGATAAGACAAGGAAGGCGATCTTTGATATCTTGGGTGATATAGAGGGGCTTTCTTTTCTTGAATTATTTGCCGGCTCCGGAGCGGTGGGGTTGGAAGCTGCTTCCAGGGGTGTTAGAGAATTGGTTATGGTAGAATATAACCGGAATTGCCTTACGGCGATCAAAAAGAACATAGCCTCGCTTGTACATAACGCCTGCAGTTTATATCATTTAAACGCGCAGGATGCCGTTAAAATATTACATAAAGAAGGCAAAAAATTCGATATTATATTTTTAGACCCACCCTATCATCTGGGTTTATCAAAAAAAACCTTGCAAACTATTGCAGCTTATGATATATTAGCGCCCAATGGTTTTCTAATCGCGCAGCATTTCAAAAAAGACGATCTCCCAGAAGCCCTGGGAGATTTAAGGTTATTTAGGCAGTCGAAGTACGGGGATACTCTTTTATCGTTTTATAGGAAGGTATCGGGTTAATAGTTCATAGTTCAGGGTTTAGGGTTTATGGTCCATGATCCGCGAACAATGAACCATGAACCTGCGAGCATGGCGAGGAAACATGTGTCAGAAAGCAATATATCCGGGCAGCTTTGATCCGGTTACTTACGGGCATATTGACCTGATCAGAAGGGCGCAGGAGATATTTTCAGAAGTACTTGTTGCGGTAGCTCATAACCCTCACAAGAAGCCGCTTTTTAGCGTAAAAGAGAGAGTGGCGATGCTTAAAAAAGCCGTTGTCGATATTCCCGGGATCGAAATACGCGACTTTAGCGGCCTGGTAATAGATTTTGCCAAGAAAGAGAAGGCGCGGGTTTTGATCAGGGGCCTGCGCATGATTTCTGATTTTGAGTATGAGTTCCAGATGGCTTTGACAAATAGGAAGCTTGATCCTCATATCGAGACTATCTTTCTGATGCCTCAGGAATCCTACAGCTATCTTTCCTCCAAGCTTTTAAAAGAAGCCGCCAGTTTAGGCGCAAGTTTGTCGGCTTTTGTGCCTGATTTTGTAGAAAAGGCGATAAAAGAAAAGATGCGTAAGGAATAAAGACCGGTATCTTATTGGCTCAATGAAGATAGCAATAGCGCACATCCCGATAGAAGGGTTATCTTTAAGGGAAGAGATTGACCCTAAAGAGCTGGATATAGATACAGATATAATCAAACTGTGTTCTCCTGTAAGCGTTGAGGCAGAAATTACAAGGATCACAAACAGCATTACCGCCAAGCTTGCCTTAAGCGGGGTAATGCTGTTATGCTGCAGCCGCTGCCTGAACGAATTTAAGCTTAATTTTGAAAAAAATATAGGTTTAAATTTTGCCCTTGATAAAGACGATCTAGTCCTGGATCTGTTGCTTGAAATAAGGGATCAGATAATCCTGGATTATCCTATTAAGCCTTTATGCAGCACAGGGTGCCGGGGCTTATGCCCTAAATGCGGCGCAAACTTAAACGAAGGCGAATGCGGTTGTTGTTAAGGTAGAAGGTAAAACCGCGATAAAAATTGAAAGAAGCTTATTTTGCGTTTTTACTTTTTACTTTTGCATTAGACGAAAGGAGTACAAAAAGTGGCTCTACCCAAAAAAAGGCATTCTAAGTCTCGCGGCAGAAAACGCAGGACCCACTGGAATCTTCCCAAGGCCAACCTTATCCCCTGCCCGCAATGCAAACAGTTGATTTCTTCGCACCAGGTCTGCCCGGTTTGCGGATATTACTGCGGCAGGCAGGTTATTGAGATAAAAGTCAAAGAAAAAAAGAAGAAGAAGACATGAGAATAGCCGTAGACGCGATGGGCGGCGACTATGCCCCCGAGGTGGTAATTACGGGGGCGATAGAAGCAGTCAAAGAATACGCCACAGAAGTAATCCTGGTCGGGGATGAAACAAAGATCAGATCCCTGCTTGAGAAAAAAAGATACCGGGGTGACCTTATATCGGTATGCCCTGCCAGTGAAATAATCGAGATGCATGAGCCGGCGGCAAGCAGCTTCAGAAGAAAGCGCGACTCCTCCATTGTCGTAGGCTTGAATTTAGTCAAGGAAGCTAAAGCGGAAGCTTTCTTCAGCGCGGGCAATACCGGGGCCGCGGTATGCGCGGCTACATTGACTTTAGGGCTCTTACCCGGTATCGAGCGCCCGGGAATAGCTATCATCACCCCTACCTTAAAAGGCATAGCCCTGATAATAGATGTAGGCGCAAATATTGACCCTAAGCCCGTGCATCTTCTGCAATACGGGATCATGGCTTTTGCTTACAGCAGGCACATCCTGAATATTCCTAATCCTAGCGTAGGGCTTTTGAGCGTCGGAGAAGAAGAAACAAAAGGAACGGATTTTGTCAAAGAAACACGCGCCTTATTTGAAAGAAGCTCCTTGAATTTTATCGGGAATGTGGAAGGCAGGGACCTTTTCTCCGGAAGATGCGATATTGTTGTCTGTGATGGTTTTATCGGCAACGTCGCTTTAAAAGTCTCCGAGAGCCTGGTTGAGGCCCTGCAGATCTTTCTTAAAAGAAATCTTACTAAAAGCCCTTTAGGCTTGCTCGGTTTATTTTTGTTGAAAGGAAGCCTTCTAAAATTCAGAAAAGAACTTGATTATTCGGAATATGGGGGGGCCCCTTTATTAGGCGTAAACGGCGTAGTTATCATCGGCCATGGCCGCTCTAACGCGACGGCTATTAAAAATGCCATACGCGTGGCCAAGGAAGAGGTAGAACGCCAATTCAACGAAAAAATCTTAGAGGCACTTAAATGAAAAAAGTCGGGATAATCGGAGTAGGGGAATATCTTCCCGAGAAAGTCCTTAGTAACGCGGATTTAGAGAAAATGGTGGATACTTCAGACGAGTGGATTACCACGCGTACGGGCATCAAGGAGCGCCGCCTGGTGTCCAAACATGAAGCCGTATCGGACCTTTCTATTAAAGCCGCCAAGGCCGCTTTACGCGATGCCAAGGTCAAAGCGCAGGAACTGGACCTGATTATCGTAGCTTCTATCACGCCTGATTTTCAATTTCCTTCTGTTGCTTGCCTTTTGCAGAACGCCCTTGGCGCAAAAGGTGCCGCGGCCTTTGATATTTCCGCGGCCTGCGCGGGTTTTGTTTATGCTATAATAATCGCACAGCAATTCATCGCGCGGGGCAATTATAAGAATGTTTTGGTTGTCGGGGCGGAAGTCTTATCTTCTATCACCGATTGGCAAGACCGCAATACCTGTGTTTTGTTTGGGGACGGGGCAGCTGCGGCGGTCCTTTCTGAAGTAAAAAGCGGAGGGATACTTTCTACCTATATGGGTTGCGACGGTTCAGCAAGCGAGCTGTTGATGGTACCTGGGGGAGGCTCAAGGAACCCCACGAGCCATAAAACCATAGATAATCGCATGCATTATATAAAAATGCGCGGTAACGAATTGTTCAAGATAGCCGTAAGGAGTATGCAGGAGGCAGGAGAGAAGGCCCTGTCTTTATGCGGCCTTTCTGCAAAAGACGTGGATTGTTTTATCCCGCATCAGGCGAATGTAAGGATATTGACTGCGGTCGCATCCAGGCTTGGCATAGCGCAAGAGAAGATCTATTTCAATATTCAAAAATACGGCAATATGTCTTCCGCTTCCCTGGCTACGGCATTGTGCGGAGCAGTCAAAGAAAAAAGGATAAAAAAGGGCGATATCGTGCTTCTTGATGCATTTGGCGCAGGCTTAGTCTGGGGCGCTTGCGTTATCAAGTGGTAAAAAATTTCGGGTCCATGGCCGCTTAGCCTATAGATTATGGTTTCAGACCATCGACCATAGGCCGTCGACCATAGACCCGATTACTATTTAATCCCTTGACTTTAGTCCGGGGAGATTCAATCGACTTAAAATGACAGCTTATCTTTTTGCCGGCCAGGGGTCGCAATATGTGGGGATGGGTAAAGATTTATATGAATCATTCCCCGCCAGCCGTTCGGTCTTTGAAAAAGCCGATCGTGTTTTAGGTTTTTCGCTTTCAAGATTATGTTTTGAGGGGCCGCAGGATGAATTGACCCTTACCCATAATTGCCAACCGGCTATCCTTACTGTCAGCCTTGCCTGCCTGGAGGCTTTCAAGTCGACCGCTGAATATGATCCTTCGGCAGTAAGGTACGCAGCGGGATTAAGCTTGGGCGAATACTCCGCTTTAGTCGCTGCTTCTGCGATCAGCTTTGAAGACGCGGTGTATCTGGTCAGGCGCAGAGGCGAATTTATGGAAGAGGAAGCAGCAAAAAATCCGGGCAAGATGTTGTCTTTGTTGGGCCTTGAGCTGGATAAGGT
>JAFGET010000192.1 GCA_016931435.1 Candidatus Omnitrophota bacterium | reverse complement strand
TCGGACTCCGTAAGTTATAGTTAACAAAGTTAATACATTACCTAAGCGCTCGAAAATTTCGATAAAATTTTCTCGCAGGTAATGTATAAATTCGGCCCAACAACTTACGTCGTCCTTCGGACTCCGTAAGTTGTGGCCTCATTTAGGAGGGTTCGATGCCGTACGATACGAGTTTGGATGAAAAGCTGTTTGAGAAATTCTGGGAGGGTGAAACTAACAGGATAGTCGTAAGCGTATACTCATACAATAAAGGGGTAAAGAAGCTGCAGATCATCCGTGAATTCAAGGACCGCGACGGAAATTTTACTTTCGCAAAACTGGGCAGGATGACCAAAGAAGAAATAGAGGGGGTCTTGCCTTTGATACAGGAAGCGATGAAAGAGATGTAGCCCGCCATAAATGTTAGAACACTTAAAAGCCCATCTTAAGGGTAAGGTAGTGTTTTTAGCTGTGGGCAATATAATGCGTTCGGATGATGCCGCCGGCCCGTTATTGGCAGAAAAGATCAGGGGTAAAGTCCCTTTTGAAGTCATCGACGCGGGGGTAAGTCCCGAGAATTACCTGGAAAAGGTCATTGGGCTTAAACCTGACTGCCTGGTTATGTTTGACGCGGTTGACTTTGGCGCAAAACCCGGTGAATTCAAGGAGCTTAAAGCGCAGGAATTAAAGACCGTAAATATATTCTTTACGCATAACGCTTCCTTATCCATGGCCATAAACTATTTGCAAAGCAATTTAAAGCTGGATATAATTATTTTAATTATTCAGCCAAAAACGATTACTTTGGGCGGTGATTTAAGCCTGGAAGTAGCAAAGAGCTTAGATATATTGGCGGATTGGTTTGTTTCTTTTTCCGCAAGTAACGGCTGAAAGAGTCAGATCAGCGGTAGCTTATCGGAGCAATGGCGAATAAAAAAAGGGATAACTGGGGGTCGCGCCTGGGGATAATCATGGCAGTAGCGGGTTCTGCCGTGGGCCTGGGTAATTTTTTGCGTTTTCCCGCCAAAGCCGCCTCAAACGGCGGCGGGGCATTCATGATCCCGTATTTTATTTCTTTATTGTTGCTGGGTATCCCTTTGATGTGGATTGAATGGACCCTAGGCCGTTACGGAGGAGGCTTTGAGCACGGCACAGCCCCGGGTATATTCCACAGCATATGGCAGAAGAACCGTTTTATCAAATATTTCGGGGTCATCGGGATATTCGGGCCGTTAGTTATTTTTATTTATTATACCTATATAGAGTCTTGGACCTTAGCCTATAGTTTTTTCGCTCTTTTCGGTAAATATACAAAACTGGCTGACCAGGCATCGATGCAGGCTTTTTTAAGGGGCTTCCAGGGCTTAGAGAATAACCGGTATTTTAACGGCTTGGGTGCCGCTTACATTTTTTTTCTGGTTACTTTTATTTTAAACTTCGTGGTCATATACCACGGGATAAAGGGGGGTATCGAGCGGTTTTGTAAATGGGCTATGCCGCTTTTGTTTGTTTTCGGCCTGCTTCTTTTTATAAGGGTCCTGACTTTAGGCGCCCCTGACCCGGCCAGGCCCGATTGGAATATCTTAAACGGTTTCGGTTTTTTGTGGAACCCCGATTTTTCTGCCTTAAGGTCCGCTAAGGTATGGCTTGAGGCAGCCGGCCAGATATTTTTTACTCTGAGCGTCGGTATCGGCGTGATATTGACTTACGCAAGTTACTTATCAAAAGGCGATGATGTGGCTCTTTCCGGGCTTACCGCAGCAAGCACCAACGAGCTGGCGGAGGTTATTTTAGGGGCAAGCATAATAATTCCGGCGGCTTTTGTATTCTTTGGGCCCGTGGAGATCCAGACTATCGCCCGCTCCGGGGTGTTCAACCTGGGTTTTGTGACTATGCCGCTTGTCTTAAATAAGCTGCCGCTTGCGCAGTTTTTAGGGTTTATCTGGTTTTTTCTTTTATTCCTGGCGGGGATCACCTCTTCCGTATCGCTTGCCCAGCCTGCGGTAGCTTTCCTCGAGGACGAATTCGATATCAGCAGGAAAAAAGCGGTATTCATATTCGGAGCAGCGACTTTTTTGCTTTGTCAGGCGGCGGTGTTTTTCTTGAAGCACGGAGTAGTAGATGAATTGGATTTCTGGGGAGGGACTTTCTTTTTAGTGGTCTTTGCCACTATCGAAACCATACTTTTTGCCTGGGTCTTCGGGATACAAAAAGCCTGGGATGAGATACACAAGGGCGCGGATATGCGCATCCCGGGCATCTATAAATTTATAATCAAATATATAACGCCTTTATTTTTATTTGCTATACTGGGTATGTGGTTTAAGCAGGAGTGGCTGCCGATAATATTCATGAAGGGCGTTTCCCCGGCAGACCGCGTTTATATTTTAGCTACCAGATTAGGGTTAGCGGGGATATTTTTAGTCCTGGCCGTTTTAGTAAAGATAGCCTGGAGGAAGAAAAGACTGATCATGGAGAATATAAGATGAGAAAAATTTACAGTGTTTTTTTGGTCCCTTTCATCATGCTGCAGCTTTACGGATGCGCGCCGCTTATCGTCGGTGCGGCGGTGGGGGCGGCCGGAGGCCATGCCTTAAGCCAGGATACCATACAGGGCGAGACCGATAAGGATTACGACAGGCTTTACAACGACGCTTTGACCGTTTCCAGGATCCGCGGCAAGGTCGTTTCGGAAGACAGGGGGCAGGGCGTAATAGAGCTTGAAGCTGAATCCAGTAAGGTAAACATACGCATAATCAGGCTTACACGCAGCACCAACAGGCTGCGGATTGCCGCGCGTAAATATCACCTACCGAATTTGTCGCTCGCGCAGGATATTTTCTTAAAGATCATCGAGGGTGTGAAATAGATGAATAAGCTGGCAAACTTTCTTACTTTTTTAAGCCTTTTCTGCGGTTTTATTTCTTTGATTTTTTCCCTGGAGCACCATTTTACCTTTGCTTCCTGGGCGATAATACTTTCGGTTATCCTTGACGGTTTGGACGGGCAGATAGCCAGGAAGAATACTTTTTCCAGCGATTTCGGCAAGGAACTCGATTCCTTGGTGGATGTTGTCTCCTTTGGGATAGCGCCTGCGTTATTGGGGTATATTTTTATTTACAGGGATTTTTATTTATGGGCGGTGGTGGCGTTGTTTATTTATCTCTTATCGAGCGTAACGCGCCTGGCAAAATATAATATTACCCCAAAAGAAAAATTACAGAAATTTTTCTTTGGGTTTCCCACTACCGCAAGCGGGGCGGTTTTGGCTTCTTTTATTTTGATTTACAGGAAAAAAGATGCTGTAGCTTTACCTTCGTACGTGCCTGCGGTATTTATTTTCTTAGTCCTGATTTTATCTTACCTGATGCTTTGCCGCGCCAGGTATCTTAATCTGGAAGGGATAAAACAGCTTTTCGGCAAGAAGATAAGATTATTCGTTGTCGGCGGCTTTTTATTATTAGCCGTAGAGTCATATTTTAGAAAAGCCGGTATCACGATTTTTTCGATATTCTTAATTTACTTGATATTTTCTCCATTTGTGGTAAAAAGGTTAAATAGTTGATGTTGCATAGTTCATTTTTATAACCGAATATCAAAAGACGGACTTTTGGCAGTGATCCGCGAAAAGTTTTAGCTGCTTACTTGCAAGTATAGAAATACCTGTAGTGAGTGACTTAGCCGAGGTAGCTCAGTGGTAGAGCGCGGCCCTGAAAAGGCCGGCGTGGGGGGTCCGATTCCCTCCCTCGGCACTGTATT
>JAFGET010000191.1 GCA_016931435.1 Candidatus Omnitrophota bacterium | reverse complement strand
TTAATAAAAAGCTCACGAGTAATATTTCCGTTAAGTCAGCCCTTTCCCTTGATTACTTTGGCGTAGGTAATACTACTATAAAAGGAAGCGGAAAGACTAATTCCTGGTATTCCAGCGGTGACAATTTAACGCCGAAAAAAGATGTGGTAAATGTTTTACCAGCCGTTGAAGTAAAAATAAAGGAACCTTTTAAGGCGCTAGGTATAGGCTTTCTTGATTTTCCCGAAGGCAAACTATTTGGTGAATATGTAAGAAATCTTAATGATTCAAAGCCTGATGACGACAAATCAGGATACATGTTTGGTTTTGGATTTGGTGCCTCCAAAATAGCAGGATGGGGGGATTGGAAAGCAAGTTATGGTTTCGCCAGGCTTGAGACAGATGCCGTTCTTGATATATTACCGGATTCTGATCGTTATGGCGGCAAAACCAATATCCGCGGCCACGAGGTAAAATTTAGTTACGGCCTGGGTGAAAACACCACGTTGGATCTAGATATTTATCGTACGCAAAAACTTAGCAGGCCAAAAGCTCCTGAAACATTGGTTCAGGTTGATTGGAATATGAAGTTTTAGTAAAACAACAAATGGGTGCCGGAGCTATCAAGAGCGCCGGTAACCCGCTTTTCTAAAGTTAAGGAGGATTATAGAGATGAAACAATTAAACAAATTACTAATGATTGCTTTTATCGCAGCAAGTTTTGCTTTTCCTTGTTATGCCTCAAAGATCATTATGGAAGGCTCAACTACGGTTTTACCTATCGCTCAAAGGGCAGCTGAGGTTTATATGGACAATAATCGCGGCGTAGATATATCGGTGCGAGGAGGCGGTTCAAGCGTAGGCATTGCTTCTTTGATTGACGGAACCTGCGATATTGCCGATGCCTCAAGAGCGATAAAATCTTCAGAGCTTGAAAAAGCTATTAGTAACGGGCAGGATCCTGTGGCGCACGTGGTTGCAATGGATGGTATTGCGGTAATAGTCAATCCCTCAAACAAGTTCAGCGCCTTAAGCAAAAAAGAGGTAAAGGCTATATTTACCGGACAGATTTCGGATTGGTCGCAATTAGGAAAAGGTTCAGGAAAGATTGTTGCGATCTCCCGCGATTCCGCAAGCGGTACTTACGAGGCATTCGGAGAATTAGTTTTAGAAAAGCAGAAACCCCGGGCCGATGCTTTATTGCAGGCCTCAAACCAGGCAGTTGCCCAGACAGTAGCCAGGACCCCCGGCGCAATAGGCTATGTGGGGTTAGGCTACGTGAATTCTTCGGTGAAGGCGCTTGAGATCGATGGCGTAATGCCTTCAAGAGAAACAGTTCTTGCCGGAACTTATCCCGTAGGTAGGCCTCTTTTTATGTATACAAACGGCAAACCCCAAGGAGAAATAAAGGATTTTATGGATTTTATAAAAAGTGCCCAAGGCCAGGAGATTGCCGAAGGGGAAGGATTTGTAGGGTTAAAATAACGATTAAGCGTCCCGCCACCTCCTTGGTGGGTCCGTCGTATAAAAGACGGTTATTCATGTTATAAACCCCAAAAAGCGGCAGGCTTGTCGGGCCTGCCGCTGTCCTAATTGATCATGAAAGAAAGAATAATTAAATGGTTTTTTACGGTTTTAGCTTTTGCTTCCCTGGTTTTTTTAGTGGGGATCATAATAGTCCTTTTTAAGGAAGGTATGCCTATATTTAAAACCGTAAGCGTTCAGGAATTCCTGTTTGGAAAATCCTGGTATCCTACTTTTGTTCCTGCGGAATTCGGGATATTGCCTTTGTTGTTGGCATCACTTTGGGTGTCTATGGGCGCAATGTTGATCTGTGTGCCTTTAGGCGTGGGGAGCGCGCTTTACTTAAACGAGATTGCCAGCCCAAGGCAAAAGTCTTTGTTAAAGCCTCTGGTAGAGATATTAGCAAGTATCCCTTCTATAGTTTACGGATTTTTTGGCATGGTAATCTTAGCGCCATTTTTACAGGACCTGTTGCATTTACCGATAGGGCTTTGTGCATTTACTGCAAGCTTGGTTTTAGGGATAATGGCTACGCCCACTGTATGTAGCATAGCCGAAGACGCTTTAAGTTATGTACCTAGGGCATTTAAGGAAGCGTCTTTTGCCGTCGGCGCCAATAGGTGGCAAACTCTGGTTAAAGTGACCATACCTGCCGCAGGTTCAGGAATTTCAACCGCAATAATTTTAGGGATGAGCAGGGCGATCGGAGAAACAATGACCGTGCTTATGGTAGCAGGCGGAGCTGCTGCTATTCCCAGGTCATTTTTTGATCCAGTTAGGCCAATGACCGCTGCGATTGCGTCTGAAATGGGAGAAGCTCCTATGGGGGGCGAGCATTACCATGCTTTATTTGCCATAGCTTTGATTTTGTTTTTGATCACTTTTGTTTTTAATATTATCGCTGAAATAGCAAGCCGAAGGTACAGGATCAAATTAGGTTTATCAGGATGAAAAAAGATATTACGCAAAAAATAGGGTTTGGTTTTGTTTCTTTGTGCATGTTTATCACTATCTTTTTTTTGTTTGCGATAATTTATTTTATCAGCACAAGGGGTATAAAAGTGATCTCTTGGGAATTCTTGACGCAGGCTCCCAGGAATGCCATGACGCAAGGAGGCGTTGCCCCTGCGATTGTTGGGACCTTTTACCTTACTCTCTGTGCGATATTATTTGCTTTTCCGTTAGGGATAGCCTGCGCGATATATCTTTGCGAATATTCTCCCAAGAATTACGTGGTAAATCTCATAAGGGTCAGTATTAATAATCTTGCAGGTGTGCCTTCCGTAGTATTTGGTTTGTTCGGGCTGACAGTATTTGTAAAGTTTTTTGGTTTTGGCGTATCAATACTTTCCGGAAGCCTAAGCTTAGGGATATTGATCCTTCCGATAATAATTTCAGCTGCTCAGGAGGCGCTTTTGGCTGTACCGCAATCTTTGAGGGAGGCATCCGTTGCGTTAGGGGCTACAAAGTGGCAGACTATAAAAAAGATAGTGTTTCCGGCGGCTTTGCCGGGCATTCTGACAGGCGTGATCTTGAGCATAGGAAGGGTTGCGGGAGAAACCGCACCGATTCTATTTACTGCCGCGGCATTCTATTTGAGGGGATATCCGAAATCAATATTTCAAGAAGTGATGGCTTTACCTTATCACATATACGCGCTTATGACGGAAGGGACGCATCCTAAGGAACAGTCTGCGATTGCTTATGGTTGCTGTCTAATTCTTTTATTTCTGGTTTTATTGGTATCGGGAATAGCTATTTTTATACGGCAGAGGCAGAGGAGTTATTATCATGGATGAAAATGCAATAATAAAGATCAAGGCGCAGAATATAAATTTTTTCTACGGCAGGCAACAGGCGTTAAAAAATATCAACCTCGATATATTGGCCAATAATGTGACTGCAATAATTGGCCCTTCAGGATGCGGTAAATCCACATTCATCCGGCTTCTCAATAGAATGAACGAGCTTGTTCCTAATACAACGCTGAGTGGGCAAATCTACCTTGATTGCTGCAACATTATTAATTCTTCGGTAGACCCTGCTGAAGTTAGAAGGCGCGTGGGAATGGTATTTCAGAAGCCTAACCCTTTTCCCAAAAGTATTTTTGATAATATCAGCTATGGCCTCCAGGTAAATGGGATAAAAAATAAGGAATTTATAGAAGAAAGAGTGACGGAATCCCTTAAGAAAGCGGCGCTCTGGGATGAGGTAAAGTCCAGGCTTAATGAGAGCGCTCTTAAACTTTCCGGAGGACAGCAGCAAAGGCTTTGTATCGCGCGCTGCTTGGCGATAAAGCCTGAGGTCCTTCTTTTTGATGAGCCGTGCGCAAGCCTCGATCCGATATCAACCGCAAAAATAGAAGAGCTCATCACGGACTTAAAGAAAGAATATACTACTGTGATTGTTACGCATAACATGCAGCAGGCAGCACGTATTTCGGACAAGACGGCGTTTTTCTTATTAGGAGAATTGATTGAGGTGGGAGATACGCATCGTCTTTTTACCGCACCTAAAGATAAAAAGACAGAAGCTTATATTACCGGGAGGTTTGGTTAAAGATGAAAAAAGTTTTATTTATTTGCGTTGAAAACAGCTGCCGAAGCCAGATGGCCGAAGGCTTTGCTAAAAAACTGGGTTATGGAATAATAGAAGCTTATAGCGCAGGCTCTCGGCCTTCGGGAGAGGTCAATCCTGATGCCATAAGAGTAATGCAGGAGGAAGGTATTGATATATCAGAGAATAGGTCAAAAAGTTTTCAGGAACTTCCGGTAAAGGAATTTGATTTTGTGATAACGCTGGGCTGTAAGGATACCTGCCCTTTTATCCCGGCTGAAAATCATATAGAATGGGATGTTGATGATCCTAAGGGTAAAAATATTGATGTTTTTCGTAAAATAAAAGATCAGATCAAAAGTAAGGTGCAGCTTTTTGTCGAAAGGGTCGCTTACGTGCAAAATTGGAAATAACGGATGAAAACCATAATATTTAAAAAGGAAATTTTATGAAAAGGCATATTGACGAAGAATTAAAAGAATTATACAAGGAAATCCTGGAAATGGGGGCGTTAGCACAGGAAGCGATATTTAAATCGGTGGAGGCGCTTGGGAATAGGGATAAAATAAGCGCCCAGGAGGTAATTAGCGCAGATGGATACATTGATGCGCTTGAACTTAAGATTGACGAACACTGTATTGACCTGATCGCACGCTACCAGCCTATGGCTAAAGACCTGCGTTTCATTACAACCGGAATGAAGCTGAATGCCGAACTTGAACGTATCGCAGACCTTGCGTTAGATATTTGCCAGCGGGTTATGGAATTGGCAGATAAGCCTTTACTTAAACCGCTGATCGATATACCGAAATTATCAGAGGTTGCCCGGAAAATGGTTTGCGATTCAATAGATTCTTTTATCAAAAGAGACGTAGCTTTAGCCAAGGGTGTGGTATTATTGGATCCGTATGCCGATGAATTACGCGATAGGGTACAACTAGAATTGGTAGATGATTTTATGAGCCGTGACCCTACTACCGCAACCCGCGCCATACCCCTATTTTTGATAGCCCGGCACTTAGAGCGTATCTGCGACCACGCCACCAATATTGCAGAAGACGTAATCTATATGGTTGAAGCCAGGGTAGTCAAACATCAACACGAAGAACTCTGATATAATAGCATTTTCTCCTTAAAGATATCCTTCCGGTTCCAAATATTCCCAGATAAAGTGACTTTTTAGCCGTCACAAAATCAAACCTGCCTAGAATTCAATCCTGCATACCAGATGATTATTTAATATATTTTTAAC
>JAFGET010000190.1 GCA_016931435.1 Candidatus Omnitrophota bacterium | reverse complement strand
TTTTGTCGGAAAAAGAAGGATTTATATTCTGTTTGAATAAACATCTGGTTGGTGAGGCCCCTTTGAAGGTTATAAGAAAAATATCTCCTCCTCTTACAATAATCCCGGCGCGATTAGGAAAGAATATGCAGGACTTTTGCGAGCAGGATATCTTTGATTATGACGGAACATTACTGGCTAAAGAGACCATCGAAGCAAATATTTCTTTCATAGGGTTTGAAAATGTCAAGACTCCGGCAGGGGATTTCTGTTGCCTGCATTTCTTTGTAACGCAGAACTTCAGAGATGCTGCAGGCTTAAGCTTTCAAATGCATACTCATAATTTCTGGATTGCTAAGGGCGTGGGTGTAGTTCAGCATATACATACATTTATTCCGTTTATCTACAATGATTTTGTTGCCCCGAAAGATAAGACGATAATGAATAGGTACAATACGTCCTTTTGCGAAGTATTTAAGCTTAAGAAGGCGGTAATCGCCGGTAAACAGATAGGGAATTGACATATGTTTCTTCTGGGAAGGAAGATATTGTCTGCCGCCGGCCTTTGTCTTTTTTTGAGTTTTAACAGCTTCGATGTGGCTGCAGCAGGAATAGAGGAAGGCGATTATCTTTGGTTAGACCATGGCGTGCAAGATGATGAGGGAAGCAGCGGCGGATCAAAACAGTTTTTTATTTATTATGGACAATTACCCGATAAAAAAAGGAATATCTCGGAACTTCAGCAGCTGGAGGTTTTTTGTACTTTTGGAGAGAAGGATGGGCAGGGTGTGCCGGTATACTATAAGTTGAATATCAGCGAAGGCCTTGATAGGCATCCCTATGTCGTCATAAGGTCAAAGGAAGATACATGGTGCGGGGTTCTTGCCAAGGCAATTAGCGAAACCGGTAAGAAGGTCTGTTTTTATACGGCAAGCACCTCATTTTTTGCCCAGGGCGAATCCGGAGAAAGCATAAATAAAGAGAAATCTGATCACGATGCCATTTCCGAAAGTATTAATATCGCACTTTTTCGCGAGCGGATAAAAGAAGAAAACACTATTTTCCGAAGGATTGGTTTACCTTTGAGTTTCACTGTCAGATTTTCCGGAAAACCGCTTAGTAAAAGGGATGTTTTAGTGGTTAATGACACAGGCGGGTCTATTAAATTGAAGACTGACCGGTGGGGTAAATTTGTCTATCAGCCCTGGGGACTACGAAGATTTGGGGAAGATGTTATCGCTATCGAATACAAAGACAGAGATTATTTTTATAAGTCAACTTATACTGTCTTTTTTAGCAAAGGCGCAGGTTCCCATGCGAAAATACGAAATTTAAATTTTCCCTTTGGGGTGGCTGTTTTTTTCGTGTCTCTCTTTGCCGGGCTTATCTTAATCCTGATAACAAGAAGGAAATTTAGCGGTGAAAATTTATAGAGTACGTCACATAATACTTGCTTTGAGCTTCATTCTTTTTATGTTTGGTGGGTATATGGGTTTACGCTTAAAAACCTTTATGCCCGAGTATCAGTGTTTCAATCCTAATGGTTATAAAGGTGCAGGTTGTTACCTCTTTCCCCTGATGCGATTGCAATATGGAATAAAAGAGAACCCTGAAACTCATGACTTCACGCTTCCTTTCCCGGATTATGCGATTCTTTGGGGGCCGTGGAGGGCTTACGGGAAGTTTATGTTGGTTTTTTTCCTTGTAGTTTTGCTGACTAATAGGGTCTGGTGCGGTTGGCTGTGCCCTTTCGGGGCCTTCCAAGACGCAGTGAGTTTTATAAGAAAAAAGTTTTCTATCAAAGAAATAAAGCTTTCCGGAGCTAAAAAAAATAAATTGAATGTGATAAAATATCTATTTTTGTTTTTATACCTAATCATCTTTTTTATATTAGTTTTTGATATTGCGCGTAATATGGATCCGTTATATTGCAGTATTTGCCCGGTAAAACTATTTTTACCCCTATTCGAAGGCAACATACGTAACTTTGCTGTAGATTTTACTGTCGGTATCCATAGGTTTTGGACGAGCATTGCTACGTTGCTTATAGGCGGGCTTGTGCTGGTCGGGATATTTTTTAAGGAGAGATTTTTTTGTTATATTTGTCCGATAGGGACATGTATGGATTTGATAAAAAGGCCGAGCTTGCTCAAGCTTAAAAAAAATACCACTTCTTGTTCTGACTGCGGCAATTGCTGGCGAGTTTGCCCCATGGATATCAAAGATATTTACTTGGAGAGGGAAAAAGAGGATGTGGATAAGGAGGATTGTATATTTTGTCTTAAGTGCATTGAGGCCTGTCCGGAAGACAAAGCGCTTTCAGTTAGATTGATGAAGAAAAATATTTTTTCTTCATCTAAGGCATACTTTACAAAATGGATAAAAGGAAGGGCAGATATAAAGGCTCAAAGTGGAACAGATAGCAATAATAGCTAATTTTTCATATCTCAGTCAGATTTGTTTTAAAAAGGTAACTTTAATAAAATGGCCAGAATCATACTTTTAGACCCTTTGGGTTACAGAAAAAATTCAATCGGGCATTACCATCACCTAAGGGATTGGAGCGGGGCTTATACTCTCGGCTACATTCCATTGTTTCCCCTGGATTTAGCTTATGCTGCCGCATATCTGCGGGAATACGGACATGATGTACGTATCGTTGAAGCCAGTATAAAACATTTATCAACAAAAGATGTTTTAAAAGTAGTCCACCAGATCGACCCGGATTTTATACATATACCAACTACTTATTTCAGTCTAGATGATGATAAGGACCTGGCAAGCTCGATAAGATTATCTAAACCGGAAATAAAGATTATATTTTCCGGGCCAGGAGTTACTTACAATCCATCCTTAGCGTTAGTCGATAAATCCGCCGATGCCGTTACTTTAGGGGAAATCGAAGATCCCTTATTAAGAATAGCTGAAGGGAGATTTGATAAGAATATTGCTTATAACAAAGATGGCAGAATCGTATTGGGAGAAAGGAGCTTATTG
>JAFGET010000017.1 GCA_016931435.1 Candidatus Omnitrophota bacterium | reverse complement strand
GCCCTTCATTTTTATTTGCTGAAATCATAATTACCGGATGATTAGACCCTGATTTTACAAGACGCCGCTGCGCTTCCCATCCGTCTAATACCGGCATATGAATATCCAGGACCAAACAACCCGGGGAACTATTCGGTACAGCGCGAAAGAATTCCTTTGCGGAAGTAAAGGTATCCACAACAAATCCGTACGTAACCAGTAAGATACTAAGCGCGCGGCATACTGATGCATCGTCATCCACAATGTAAATTTGCTTATCGTTCAATGGCATTTCGTCACACTCCCTAAATTGTAATTCCTCTAATACTCTTACAGTAGCATTGTAGGGGAAATCTAAAATATAGTCAATTGTACCGAGGTACAATACCGGCTATCTAAAAAATATATGTGCTATTAGGAATGGCTACGCACAATGGTAAACCCAAGCAGTTTCTCAACTATTGATATAAGCAAAGAAGATTGCTTAGAGACGGCTTCAATTGCTTTTTTTTGCTCTTCATTAAGAGGGCCATATAATCCATCCTGAAGCAATGCTATTTTCCCGTTTATTACTCCCAGCGGCGCACTCAGTTGATGCGAAATAAGGTTTAAAGTGTTTTGTTTCAGAAATTCTTCCACGCGCGCTGCGGTAACATCGCGTAAAATAAAAACAATACTTAATAGCTCTCCGGCTGAATTCTTTACCACATTCAAATTTACCTCTAAATATAATGCCTCTGCCATTTCTGAATTTTGGCGTACAATATCAAATGTTTTATGCGCAATCGTTAAATCCATAAGAGCTTCTTTATCTATAGAAACAGAATAATTCTTGAATAGCGTTTCGACCAAATTAATATTTACCGGATCAACAATATTTAAGTATTTTAAAATCGCCTCATTGCAATCTTTGATTAGATAATCCGGGTTGCAGATAGCGATACCATCACTTACTTTATCAACTACTGTCTTAAATTTCTCCTTTTCTTCTAATTGTCGGCGGTAATAACTTATCTTAAGTATAGACTTGACTCTTGCTAAGAGTTCAACCCTATCAACGGGCTTGGAGATAAAATCATCGCATCCTGCCTCAAGGGCTTTTACCTTGTCTTCGGTCTCCTTAAGTACGGTTACCATTACTACCGGAATAGCCTTAGTCTTGTCATCGGCACGTACATTCTTGAGCACTTCTATGCCGGACATCTTGGGCATCATTACATCCAGTAGAATCAGATCGATTTGATTATGGACAAGTTTTTCCAACGCTTCTTCACCGCTTGCCGCCCTGACAATTTCATAACCCTGCGGAACAAGATACGCTTCGAGAAGCTCAATATTTTGAAACTGGTCATCAACAACTAAAATTACTGATTTGTCTTTCATCCGCTACCTCTTTTGAATTTGACTTACCAACATATTAGAAACTCAATTAATAAACTGACTGACTTCTTTAGCGAAGGTACGAGTATCTATCGGCTTGCCTATGAATCTGGTGTTAGTTATAGCGTTAATCTCTTCCCTGCCTTCCGCCATTACAGAAGCAGTCACAAAAACTATTGGGATATCGTTTGTCTCTTTGTCTTGACGCAATATTTTGGCAGCTTCGGAACCGCGCATATCAGGAAGACGCATATCCATAATTATGATATCCGGTTTTTCTTTCTTGGCACTGGTAATTCCATCGGTAGCATTTTTAGCTAGAGATACTTCGAAGCCAGCGACCTCCAAAAGGTCTTTCTCCAGCAACAGATTGTTGTCATTATCATCGACAATTAAGGCTCTTTTCTTCATCTCAAACCTCCTTCTTAGAAACAATAGGCAGAGTAAACTTGACTCCTGTCCCTTTATTCAGCCCTCCTGATTCTACAGAAAATTTCCCGCCATGCAACTCAACCAGCTTTTTAGAGAGCGGTAAACCCAGCCCTGTCCCCTCAGTTACCCGGGAATATGGAGTATCGACCCGGAAAAAACCTTCAAATATTTTCCCCATATTTTCAGGTGCGATACCAGCCCCCGTATCCCAGACCTCTACTTCTATCCCAGAATCAGCTCTTTTGGCCCGCATGCCGATTTTACCACTCTCAGGGGTAAACTTGACCGCGTTTGAAAGCAGGTTGTAAATTACCTCTCTTATCTTAAGCTCATCTGCCTCAATATCCGGAAGATCTTCGGCTATTTCAATCAACATTTCAATTTTCCTTTTACTGGCCATATCCGCTACCAACAGCGAGATCTCATTCAATAGGCTCTTTACAGGTAAATTGGATAACACCAGATTCATTTTCCCAGCTTCAACTTTTGCCATATCCAGTATCTGATTTATTAGCAAGAGAAGATGTTTACCACTGGTTAAAATATTATTAACGTATTTTTTCTGCTTCTCATTAAGCGGCCCGAAAGTCTCGTCGTATAATACCTCGGAAAAACCGTTAATGGAGTTAAGCGGAGTCCTAAGCTCATGCGACATGTTGGCCAGAAACTCAGATTTTGCCCGAGTAGCACGTTTTAACTCACTGGCCAATTCCTGTAATTCTTTATGGGCTTTTTCTAAGCCTTTTTCGATCTCCCTGCGCTCGGTAATATCCTCAATAGCCAGAAGGATAGAATGCGTATGGTTAGTTTCTCGAAAAATTTTACGCGCGTTCAAAAGCATTATTCGCTTGCCGATATCAAGAAAATCATGTTCGACCTCAAAATTATCAAAACTTGTAACCTTGGGTAGGATTTTCTCCAGCAACTCTCGTAGTTTCGGGATGTCCCATTGACGATTACCTAGATCATAGATATATTTCTTCTCGGTATCCTCGGGTTTTACTTTAAAAACTTGATAGAAGGAACGGCTGGCTGAAATTACCATTAAATTTGCATCTAAAACAAGTAAGGGTTCACGCACGGTATCGATAATATTCTCAGCATAGTTGCGGGCATCCTGAGTTACTTGCTCTGTTTTCTTGCGGTATTCAATTTCATGGTGAAGCTGCTTAATGATTATTTTTTCTGCGGCGGTGCGAGTTTCTGCCTGGCACTTAAGTGATTCTTTATTTTTATTTCTTTCTTTCATGGCTTCCCCTCCTTTGAAGATTGAGAAACTCCACTTTTTAGCGTTGTATCTTTAATTTTTATGGGTTCTGTTTTCTGAAAGCCCCCTTCGAACAGTGATGTAACTACGGATTTAATATAATTGCTGCAAATATCCCACTCCGCTTTCATGCGCCACTGAATGAGATACCGCGAACTATTTTTCTTGCCCAAGGAAATAGATTTTCTTGATCTAATTTTATCATAAATCTCTAACATATGTGTGGCAGCAGGCTTAATTGAGTATTTCTGTACCGACATTCTTACGATCTGCTTTATGGTTTGCAACTCTTCAGGAGTCCGGGATAAAGCCCAAGCAAGAGCATCGACGAAACTTTGCTGATCCATCTCGTTGAGTAAACGGCCGTTATGATAATCTTTTACAACCTCCCGCGCTCCCGGAGCATCCAGCGCTACTACCGGAACCCCTGCTGCCATGGCTTCAATGAGAACAATACCTTGCGTTTCGCTTAATGAAGCAAATGCGAAAACATCCATAGCAAAATAAGCATCAACTAAATCCTGATAACGTAAAACCCCGGTTAAATGCAATCTTTGTTCAAGGCCGGCTGCTCTAAAGGCGTCCTTTATCAAATTTTCCGATGGACCAAGGCCCACAATCAGAGCATGCACCCTTGGATCTTTTTTTAATAATTCGACCATACAGATTGTCAGGAACTCCAAATTCTTCTCTGGGGCCAGACGCCCGGCATGACCAACCACTAAGGCATCGATAGGAATGTTGTTAAGCTTTCTAAAAGCAATTCCGTCACCTTTCGAAAAACGTTTCGCATCTACTCCTGTAGGAATAACCTCCATAGGGGTCTTAACACCTCTTTTAAGCAGGATATCCCGCACGCTTTCGCTGGGTACGATTACCTGGTCCGTCAAATTGGAATATCCGGCAGCAAGTTTGACCATAAATCTTTTCACTCCATCATTTTGAACCGGCCAATCATGCACGTACTGCTCAAACATACAGTGATAAGTAAATACAAGCGGTATAGCGTGCTGCCGACTAAGGCGTAACGCAAAATCTCCCATGAAAAACGGGCCATGAGCATGCACTATATCCGGCACGAATTCTTTCATGTATCGCTTCAAGAGCCCAGAAATCGGAAAATTAACGGAAAAAACAGTCCCGCCAAATTTTTGGAAAGCCGGAATTCGGATAACGCCCGGTTCCTCTTTTGGCGCGCCCTCAAAGGCCGGAGTAACAATTAAAACCTCGTGCCCCAAACTTTTAAATTCTTCACTAAAGGAATGGACCGATTGTTCTAATCCTCCTACCATAGGAAAATAGGTATTTGTCATCATGAGAATATTCATCATTTATCCCTGCCTGCCGGCAGGCAGGCTTTAAGTTCTATTAGCACCCGTCGAGCTGCCACACATATGGCGTCGTAGCTATTTTGCGCGCCCATAGCCAACCCTTCTTTTTCCAAATCTTCGGGGAGAAGCGGCTTACCGAATCTGACTCTGATCGGGCGGCGTTTGGGATACTTTGCCGTACTGGGCCATGCCTCATAGGCTCCTTCTATAGCCACAGGCACAAGCAACGCCCCTGTCTCCTTGGATAAGATACCGAATCCTTTTTTAAATTTTCCAACTTCGCCGGTAGCGCTGCGTAGCCCTTCCGGGAAAAAGCACAGGCCTTTACCGCGTTGTAATACTAAATAAGCGCTGCGTAATGACTCCAGAAAATGCGTTGAATAATCAAACGGGATCAATCTTATCATCTTTACAATATCCCTTAAAAAAGAAGATTTTACAAACGGCCTGAAAAAATACGGTATAAAAACAAAATAAAAAAGCTGAAATACCGGCCTGCGCGGCAGGCAAGCGGTAATTGCCGGGCCATCAAGATCGCTCGTATGGTTGGGGTATAGAATATAAGCTCCTTCTTTGGGCACGTTCTCCGCTCCTTCTTCTTTAATGCTGAAAAATAATTTAAAAATCAAACAATCTATGGCTGTTATACTAAATCTAAGCAACCAGGCGAAAAAACCGGTACTGAATTCGAGCGCCCCCAGATGTTCTTCTTTCGGCAGGACTCGTAAATGTTTTTTCCAGTAATCCGGTGTTAAAGGCGCTTCTTGATCCTCCTCCGGGCGGATGCCTTTGGCCTTTTTCAACGCATCTGTTATCCCAAGAATAAGATCTCTTACGCTAAAGGCTTGCGCGATTGCCTCGTCTTTTATATCGGCTTTAAAAGCTAACTCAATGCACGAAGCCAGCTCTATTCTGCCTAATGAATCTATGCCAAGGTCCAGCTCCAAAGAATCTTCAAGTATTATCGGTCTCTTGACACCGCTTTGCTCCCTCAGGCATTCAAGAACTTTTTTACCAATCCCGGATCCTACCACCAAATGGTCCGCGGCCGTCAGCTCTCCCGATACCGGAAGGGCGCCTTCTATCCCTGCCCGCACTCTGGGCTCATATATTTCTTTGACCGCTGATCTTTCCAGCTTGCCGGACAGGGTATGCGGCAGATCCTCGAGGGTAATGGTAAAACCTTTAAGCCTGTTTTGGACTGGGAGCGATGGCGAAAAGTTGTCGAATCTCTCCTTGATTGCCAGATGCAGATT
>JAFGET010000189.1 GCA_016931435.1 Candidatus Omnitrophota bacterium | reverse complement strand
TGGACTTTTTCATTCGGGCGATATAAAGTTTATAATCTATAACCTCTTAAAACTTTTTCCCGGATACCGGGGCGGAAAGTAATGTGTGAGCGTATATCATTCACGTTTTCGCTGCGATATTTATAACAATACCTACACCAATGATGCGGCGGGCCTTCGATCAAAGCACTGCGTAACTGTCTATAATTAGTCCCGTTCCACATAGTCATAGAATCCGCGATATCTAAATACCCAAAATGCGTCCCGGCGTGACAACAGGGATTGACCGAGCCTTCGTTTTCTACATAGAAAAGCTTCCAGGGATCGCTACATCTCTGGCCCGCATTATGGGCATTTTTTCCGAACTTAGGCGGCAACTTCAGTATAATATTCCTTTTTCTGGCAATCTCTTGCGCCCTGGCGAAAGAAGTGTTGGTAATGCCTTGCTTGAAGAAACAGGAAAGCTTCAAATGCGCCAGGCTAAAAATTGTCATATAATTGCAGAAAACCTCATCTACCCCCAAGTCCGCGGCGAATCTGACAAATTCCGGTAAATTTTCGATATTTAAAGTAGTAAGGATAAAAATAAGGCTGATCCCGGGAGAATTTTTGCTTTTACGCAGGCGCACCAATTCTTTTATCTGAGATACTATCTGCTCAAAGGCATCCATTCCCGTCAGCATCCTGTGCAGATGGTTATTTTCTGCGTGAAGAGAGATCTCTACTGTTGACCTGGTTTTTATCAAAATGCCGGCTATATCTTTACGCAAAGGCAAGCCGTTGGTAGTAAATATTTTCAGCGTATTGGGTATTTTAACGTTAATATAATCCAGGAATGTTTCGATTCCCGGCATCAAAAGAAGTTCTCCGTAACCGCAGAAACTCACGTACCGTGCTCTGGAGATAAAGCTATCCAATCTTGGCTCAAAAAATTCTTTATACCTTTTTAGAGTAAACAATGCTGGTTTCCCGCCTAAACAAAAAACACATTTCGCGTTACAATGATAGTGCGCTCCTATCCCGATACCTTCGGGGGTCGAATCTAAGGATATTTTACCCGTAGAATATTCAAAATCATTGAGCAAAATGTTCTTCTCTCTATTGGAGAACTCAGCGGATTTTTCCGCTATCCTTCTATTGGCGGAAACGATCAAGCTCACCTTGAGTTCCTGGATCTTTTCTTCTTTTTCTTTGAGATTATTGGCCATTATCCTGCGATGAAAAAAGTTTAAAAATCTTAATTATTCAGCGCTTTTTCTAAAACGGGAAAAACGGTACAAACCAACCAGCAATGGCATCTGCCTTCTTCAATATAATTCCTTATCTTGCGCGCTCTTTCCGACATCCAAAGCGAATCGAGACTTTCTTCTCTAATATTGCCCACGAGCATATTTTTGAGAATCGGGCAGAAAAAAAGGTCTCCGTAAGGATTCAACATAGCGAATTTAGACCCCGTGATGCACTTCTTAAAAATCCTCTTAGGATGCACCTGATATTCCACGAGATTAGACCAATAATAAAGCTGGCTGATCAAGTTTTTATCCCTGACTTTATCCAGGGGGCCAAGAGAAAAATTATCTTCTGTTTTATTGATCAACTCTTGGATGATTTCTTCTATTTCTGTCCGTGCAGCCCTAAGGTGCTCATTTGTCCATTTAAACTTCTCTCTTCCTTCTTTAGGGACAACAAACTGGGCGAAGAAATCCATCCCCTCCCTGTCGGCGAATCTCTTGACGGGAAGCAACTGGTCTATGTTATACGGAGTCAGCGTAAAAGTCGTGGAAAGCTTAACCGAAGGTAATTCTTTTTTACAGCGTTCAACGGTCTTATGGAATGCTGAAAACGCCCCTTCGACACCTCTTATTCTATCGTGGCTTTTGCCTATGCCGTCCAGCGAACTTCCCAGCCATAAAGACCTGGGCTGGAACTTATCCAGTATTTCTTTACTCCTATCTAAGATTGTATCTGTTGCCATGGCATTCGTAAGTATTCCGACAGAACTGTCGGGGACCCCGCGTTTAAATACCCCGCACAGATCCACTATGTCTTTTCTTAAAAAAGGCTCGCCTCCGGATAAAACCACGCATTTTATCTTCTGAAGGCGGGAAGAGTCATCCAGTAAACGCCTGATCTCGTCCGAAGAAAGCTCATCGTTACCGTAAGAAACAAACCGTTTTGGGCGGTCCCAGAGATCACACATAATACACTTGCTGTTACAATTATAAGTCAGCTCAATATGGAGTTCCTCCGGGCCATCCTGCGGGTCCATGAAATTACCTTTTAGGCAGTCTATCTTTTTTTCTACAAATTTATTGTTCCTGTCTATGACCTTATCTACTTCGCAAGACCCCGGAACCAGGAACAGATTAGCTGTGCCTAACACCTGCCGATAAATCCTGTCCAATTTCTTGATAATGTTCATCCAGTCATATTTTTTCTCAACCAACCACCTCGCTTCGGCAATAAGCCCTTCCCGTAGCTTATTGTCAGTAAGGACCTTTACCACCTTTTTCGCAAACGCCCTCGGCCTGTCAGCGATCAGGATCTCTTCGTCAGACCGCGCATCAATTCCGCTTGAGCCGACCGTCGTGGAAACTACCGGCACACCGCACGCCATTGCCTCCAGGACCTTGCCTTTTATTCCCGCCCCTACTCGGTTACTGTTTACAAATACGGCGCTTTCGTCTAAATACGGCTTTACATCGCTTACTTCGCCGACTACAGTCACGCCTTTCTCTTTGGCTAAAATCTTTACCTCCGAGGTAGGCTTAGAGCCCACGATAATAAACTCGGCATCGGGCATCTTTTTTCTGATCAACGGGAATATTTTTTTCGCAAAATATACCACCGCATCCTCATTTGGATAATGGCGGTAATGCCCGACATATATCAACTTTTTCGAACCAGGTACTTTATCCCGGAAAGAAAAATGCTCGAAGTCTACGCCGGTAGGCACTAAATTAATATCGGAATTTGGAAAAAAGGCGCGCAGGACATTTTCATCTTCCTTAGAAAGAGTTATGACCTTATCTATCTTTACAAAGCGGGAAGAATGAAAATGCAGCCTTTTTAGATCGTCAAAAAAAGAACCGACAAAAGAATCTTTTGCCTTATAATAGGATTTTTTTGGCTTAAGGAAACTTATATCGTGCTCCGTGTACACTACCGGGATATCTTTAATATGGTCTAAAAGATACAGCAATTCGTTAGACTCTATGTGGATTATATCTATGGGTTGGGTATCCTGGATCTCCTTCAATTTCTCTATTAATTCCTGGCTATAGCTGTAAGCGTTTTTATAACGCTTGGGATAAAACATCCTGGAAAAATAATCCAGGTTCAATTCTGACTTTGCTAAAACAGGATAGACCCCGGTGAATATCTTATTAAGCTCAGGAATATTCCCTAATTCATCATGGTGATCGATCAGGCTCAGCAGCTGAAAATTATATTGTTTTGATAGTAGCCTGATCAGGTTATGTATCCTGATTTTCCCTCCTACGTTAAGCGGGTAAGGGAAAAAGCGGGAGATCATCAAGACATTAGGTTTCTCGCCTCTAAGATGCCTGAAGCCTCTCTTGACAAAGTTACCGTAATAAAGCATGGTCCTGCTTAGGATCTTATTATCTTCTTCGATTATATACCTTCTTTCCAGGAGGCGGTGCAGCATTGCCTGAGGCAGGTAATTAAGAGCCCAGAAGAATCCTTTTACAAAAGCTATTCTTTTAGGATTTCGGTAAAGATTCTGAGGAAGAAGGTTTAAATGATTTTTTATAATTTTATTATCGGTTATATTTTTCCATGTAAATAAAAGCTCGTTTTTTATCTCTTTATGGCGCTCATATGTCAGCGTTGCTTTCCCTTTGTGGTATATAAGGCTTTGGGGCTCGTATACAACCTTTAAGCCTCTTTTCCAGGCGCGATAGGATATATCTATATCTTCCCAGCAATTCGGCCTGTAAATACCATCAAAACCTCCCAGCCATAAAAAATCCCTCTTTCTAAAAAGCATCCCTCCGCCGATGGCAAAAACCGAAGGAGAAGGTTGGGATATCCTGTCGCCGTTGTGAGTTTCTGCCTCGTTCCATAACCGGATATAGCCGTTCTCAAAATGCCCCATATGCATACCCCAGACAAAAGTCTTTCTATCCCAGGCATACATTTTTGGCGTCACGGCAAATACGTCCTCTTTTTGGAAATGGCTTACCAGAGGCTTTAGGAAATCTTCGGTCAGAATAATATCATTGTTGATCAAAATAATAAGCTCATTCCTGGCTTTCTTGACGCCCCGGTTACAAGTAAAACCGAAACCTCTGTTTCTTTTATTTAATATTAAACGGGCCTTGGGGAAATGCGACTTAATATACTCAACACTCCCATCGGTACTTCCGTCATCTACAACTAATACTTCATTTTTGCCGTCCTGGAAATCCTTGACCCTAAAAACGGAGGGCAGGCATTCCTTGAGGCAATCGATACCGTTCCAATTTGGGATAACCAGGCTTATTTTTAAATTTTCAAAAGGGACCAATTTTCTCCTGAAAACAATCCTGCGCATGACCGGGCCGAAGACGTTCCAAAGGAAATTCTCGGCTAATAAAGAGAAAGCCAAGAAAAGAAAAAGAGGAGTTAAAGATACAGTAATAGA